>JAVEEJ010000208.1 GCA_030840515.1 Frankiaceae bacterium
CCCGCCGATGGACTGGTACTTCAAGCGGTCCCAACGACGACGAAGCCAGCCCCGCGCGGCCTGACCGCCGGGGCGCAGTGACTGACCTTCATCACCGGCACCACGCGCGTTAGCTCTCTCTGACGTCGTGCCGGTCAGTCACGCCCCAGGCGCATACATCACACCTATTGAGGCGCTGGCCAAGGACCCGGAACTCGTTGCCGGGCCGGAACGGAGATCAGGTCGCGTCTGGTCCGTCGACGTTGAACACTGTCTCGCCGGTCCCCGCCCTGACGACGACCACCGTGGCCTCGGCGGAGGACGGGTTCCCTTCGCGGTGCACAGTGTGTGGCGGGACGAAGACGAAGTCCCCCGGCTGCGCCTCGACCATGTCCTGACCTCCAGGTCCGGACTCCAAGCGCAAGGCTCCCGAGACGACGTAGATGTGGCTTTCGTAGTCCCCGTGGTGATGCCATCCGGACACCACCCCGGCCTCGGTGGTGACGTGGCCGGCCCAACTGCGATCGGTGCTGGCGGCCTGTTCTCGGCGTACACCGGGAGTCATCTGTCCCTCGCGACGATCATCAGGTCGGATCAGCTTCACCTGCTCGACGGCGCCCATGAGTCCCCTGACTGCCCTTGCGGAGCACAAAAGTTCCAGGTTGTTCCCGGCCGCACAGGGTGTCAGGACCCGGCACTCAAGGGCAACGTTGCTATGTGCCCTTACGGCCGCGGCGGCTGAGCACTGCGCGGCCGCCCTTGAGGGCAGCCCAGCCCACACCGGTCGAGGCGATGAGGCCCGCGGCGACGAATGCGGCAGACATGCCGGGACGGGCGCCGGACAGGGCGCCGCGCGCTGGTACGGCGGCCTTGCCGCGCAACCCCTTGTGGGAAGTGGTGGCCAGCAGCTCGTCGAGCAGACCCTCGGGCGGGGCGATGGTCGACCCCCGCATCGCCTGCAATCCCGCGTGCACGCTCTGCTGCCGGGCCAAAGCGTCGGCGCAGTCGGGGCACCGGTCCACGTGCTTGCGCACCGCGCGCTCACCCAGGCCGTGCAGCTCGCCGGCCATGAGCGCGGGAAGCTGTGCCTGGGTCTCCCGGCACAACCAGCTCTTGGCGGGCTGCTCGCTCATGCGCCCTCCCCCGCGACGGAGGCGCCTGGCTCGATCAGGGCGCGCAGCTTCTGGTGGGCGCGGTGCAGCCGCACCTTCACCAGGTTCTCGCTGATGCCGAGCAGCTCGGCCACCTCCTTGCCGGACAGCCCCTCGATGTCGCGCAGCACCACCACCGTACGTGCGTCCTCCGGCAGCTTCGCCAGCGCGAGCTCGGCCCGGGCCGCGAGGTCGTGCCGCTCGCTGACCTCCGCCGGACCGGCCTCATCGGAGCCGATCAGCTCGATGCGCATGTCGTCGGGTGAGGCGAAGGAGGAGGCGCCGGGAACGGCGCCGACCGACCGCGCCCGCGACCGCTTGCGGATGGTGGACAGGCAGGTGTTCACCGTGACGCGGTGCAGCCATGTGGTGAAGGCCGCATCCCCGCGGAAGCCGACGATGGAGCGGACCACCTTCACGAAGACCTCTTGGGTGGCGTCCGCCGCCTCGTGCGGGTCGGCCAGCATGCGACGGCACAGTGCGTAGACGTCGGTGTAGGTCGCGCGGACCAGGTCGTCGAGCGCGCCCGGCTCTCCGCGCTGACAGGCGCGGACGAGCGCGGGATCAACCTGCATCGGCTCACACCTCCTCCGACTCCGCGGCCTCGCCCCGGTTACGTCGTACCCGCTCCCGACCTGTCAGTGCGTCACGGTGCCCCAACACCACCACACACTGACAACTCGAAGAACACGGCTGTAACCAACTGTGCCCCCCCGGAGTCGAACCTGGGTGAGCGGCACGCCGTGCCACTCACCCGCACCGGTCACGGTGCCCGATTGCCTCAGGAGGCAGTCATGTACGCGTTCGTCGTCCTCGTGTCGCTCTCGCTGGCACTCGCCGTCGTGGGTGAGCTGCTCGACGAGCTGCTCCCCGTCAAGGTTCCGTCGGCCCTCAAGACCACGGGCACCGTCCTCATCGCCATGGGCGTCGCCTGGGGCCTGGACTACTCGGTGTTCACCGCGTTCCACCAGGACCTGCGTGAGCAGTGGATGAACCCGGTCGCCACCGGTGTCGTCCTCGTCGCCTTCGGCGAGCTGGTCCGCGCTGTTGCTGGTGGGCTGGGCATCTCGCTCCGGCTCGGCGGCGGCCGCGAGGCACACGCCTAGTCCTCAGCGCTGCTGAGACTCAGTGGCCCGTCACCCCGCACCGGGTGGCGGGCCACTGTCATGGCCGACGGCGGTCATGCCCTGAGGAACATCGTGTGATGCAGCCCGCCGTGCGGCATGGAGTAGGGCTCCGGCTCCTCGGCAGCAAAGCCCAGCCGCTCCCAGAAGCCGACGGCCGAGATCCGCGCGGTGCACCAGAACGACTCGGCGCCCGACTCCACCATCACGGAACGCACGACTGACTCCCCGAGGTGCGACCCCTGCCGTTCGGGATGCACGGCCACTCCCCTGATGCGCCAAGCACCTGGCTCACCCTCGCGAGGAGCCGGGAAGGCCGTGGCACAGGCGACGACATCGGGATCGAGTACGACGACGTGCAGCGCGGCCTCGTCCTCATCGAATCGCGCACTGTCCAGCGGACCGCCGTCACGCAGCACGCGCGCGCGCAGCGGCAGCACCTCGTCAACAGAGGCCGCCCTGATCAACACCGCGTCGACCTCAACAGCGTCGACCTCAACAGCACCGGCCTCAACAGCGTCGACCTCAACAGCACCGGCCTCAACACAGCCGCGCCGCCCAGGCCCTCGCCGAAACATCGGTCAACGCGGCCACCTGGTCAACCACCGCACGCGTGCGACCGGCGTCGTCACCGGCTGCGGCGTGGAGCTCACGATGCGCGGGGTCCAGCGCCTCGGGCCGTCGCTGCAGCGCATCGACGAGGGAGAGCAACAGCTCGCGCTCGCCGGCCTGGCGCACAAGCGCCGTCTCCTGGTCCATCACGTAGTAGGCAGTGATCGCCTTGAGGAGCGCGCACTCGGCACGCGCGCGTTCCGGGACCTCGAACGTCGCGCCGTAGCGCACCAGCGGACCGGGGCCCCAACGCTGCACGGTCGCCCCCAGGGCAGCGGCACACAGCCGGGCGATGAGCTCGCTGGTCATCCGCTTGAGCGCGACCTGCGCTGACGCGGTGCCGTCGTACTCGCCCATCCACCAGTCCTCGCGCTCGAGCTCGCGGAGCGACTCCTCGAGCAGACCGCGATCGGCGGACGTGTACGACGCCCCTCGCGTGACCACCGCGTCGTGGTCGAGCCGGTGGAGGTTGACGTGGCCCGCGTGCACGGCGTCCTCGAGGTCATGCACGGAGTAGGCGACGTCGTCACTCCAATCCATCACCTGCGCCTCGAGGCACTGTCGGCGCTCCGGGGCGGCCTCGCGGACCCAGGCGAAGACGTCGGCGTCGTCGTCGTACGCACCCCACTTCTCCTGATCTCCCGGCGTCCTCGTCCACGGGTACTTGGTCGCGGCGTCGAGGGTGGCCCGGGTGAGGTTGAGGCCAGCGCTGCGGCCATCGACGATGACCTTGGTCTCAAGGCGGGTCAGCAGCCGGAAGCTCTGAGCGTTGCCCTCGAAACCGCCGCAGGCCGCGGCCGCCTCGTCCAGCGCCGTCTCCCCGTTGTGGCCGAAGGGAGGGTGGCCGAGGTCGTGCGCCAGGCAGGCCGTGTCGACGAGGTCGGCGTCGGCTCCGAGCGCGGCTCCGAGCTCACGCCCGACCTGCGCGCACTCGAGGGAGTGCGTGAGGCGGGTACGCGGGAAGTCGTCAACACCGGGTCCGACGACCTGCGTCTTGCCGGCGAGACGTCGCAGCGCGCTGGAGTGCAATACCCGGGCCCGGTCGCGTTGGAAGGCGCTGCGCTCCACGCCGGCTTGCTTCGGGGGCTCGGCCACGCGACGGGCGCGGGAGGCGTCGTCATAGCCGGATGTCACTCGCCGCAGGCTAGTGAACACGCCTGACGCCAGACGCCGAAGGGGCCCTCCACCGCGGTGGAAGGCCCCTTCGGGCCGGGGATCGCGAGTGCTAGCTGTGCTGGCGACGGCGGCGCAGCAGCGCAGCGCCTGTCAGCAGCGCGAGGGCTGCCAGCGGGACGATGGTGCCGAGGCCCGTGGTGGCCAGACCACCGCCGGACCCGCTGCCACTACCGCTTCCGGTTCCCGAGCCGGTGCCCGAGCCGGTGCCCGTGCCGCCACCTGTCACTGGCGGCGGGTTGGTCACCGTGGAGGAGAGCGCCGAAGCACCGGTGGTCTGCTTGGCCCAGACCACCTCACCCTTGCCCTGCAACGCCTCGAAGTTGTCCGCGTACGCAACCTGCGCCATCCCGTCGGGGCCGATCGCGAGCTCGAAGAAGTCGAGCAACGACCGGTCACCGCTGGTCACCGCGCAGAGCAGACCACTCAGGCAGATCTGGCCCTTGTGGATGTCGTCGTCGGACAACCGAGCCGTGACGATCTTTGGGTTGGCGGTGTTGGCGTCACGGATCTGCGCGAACTGCGCGTGCCACATCGCCGTCTTGTCGTCGGAGCTGGCGGCAGGCGTCTCGTACCACGCCATGTCGAGCACGCCCGGGGCACCGGCAGCGCCGGTCGAGTAGATGTGCACCCCGGAGTCGAGGGCATCGCTGTCGACCTTGACCGGAGCGCTCCACGTCTTGGCCTTGTCGGTCGAGTAGACGTAGTACGTGTGGAAGTGACCGGTCGAGCCCTTGTCGGAGTTGTAGAGCACGTAGACGTTGCCGGCCTTGTCGACGGTCCCCCACGAGAAGATCGCGCCGTTGCCTTCCCCGGCCGCGCTGGTCACTGCGTACTTGTTGGTGAACGAGCTGTCCTCGGGGCCCTTGTGCGCCACGACGATGCCCTTGGAGTGGCCGAAGGGCGGAGTGCCGTCGGTGACGTTGCTCTGCGCGTCGGAGATGGAGTAGACGACGTAGAGGTCCTTGCCGTCCGGGCTCACGAGCATCGGGCCGCTGAAGGTGTTGACGCCCTGGTCGATGAGCGAGGCCGCATCTCCCTGCGCCGGGGTCTTCGCGGCACCGGGGGCGGCGGCCTGGTCAGCACCGGTCACGGGGTTCGCGGCGTTGGTGTAGTCCCAGGTCTTTCCAGCGTCTGAGGACGACGCGTAGAACTCTGCCTCAGCGGCGAAGTCGTGGTAGACGAGGTAGACGTTGTTGCCGTCCGGGCTGTGCGCGAACCACTGGCGGTCCTGCTCGAGGCCGACCGCGCCCGGGTCTTCCTCGTTGTAGGGGCTGTTGGGGGTGCTGACCTCAGACCAGGTCTTGCCGCTGTCATGCGAGATGTGCACGTTGGAGGCGTAGACCTCGAGGTCGGCGTTGAGCACGTCACCGTTGGGCAGCACCTCGAGCTCGCAGTCACCACCGCCGTTGGCCGAGCTGGTGTTGGACTTGCCGAAGGTGTGGCCGTCGTCGCTGGAGTACCAGACGTTCGTGCCCGGGCCACCCGGGGTGCAGACGATGATCTTGCCGGTGTCGGACACAGCAAGGGACGGCTCGCCGTAGCTGTTGTTGGGCTGCAGGTGGGTGTGCCGGAAAGTGAAGCTGGCACCAGCCGCCTGGGCCGGGGCACCCGTGAGGGCGCTGAGGCTGCCGAGCGAGGCGGCCGCGAGGACCGCGAGACCGACGCGGGTGCGTCGCATGTTGGCTCCTGACAGTGGGGGACTGCTCTTATCTTCACTCTTCGACACCGAGCGCCCGAATCCTCCTGGTCCTGGCGCTCAGACCGCATGATCACCGGAGTCGCTGCTGCGGTGGAACACCCGGTAGTAGAGGTACGCGGCGGTCTCGCGGAGGACGTAGTGCCACTCGGTGGCCCGGGATCGGTTGGCCGGTCCCGTCCTCGTCGGCGACGTCTGGGCGTCGATGCCCTCATCGCGCGCGATGCGCCGGCTGCGCAGGCTGTGCCACGGGTCAGTGACGATCACCGCCGAGTGCCAGCCGTGCTGGCGCATCACATTTGCGGCTGCCTGGAGCGAGGTGAGCGTGTCGCTGCCCTTGCCGACGGCGAGCACCGCCGACGAGGGCACACCCTGAGTGATCAGGTAGCTCGACCCTGCCTGCGCCTCCGTGTAGACGTCGCCTTTGCGCTTCCCGCCCACCGTCACGACGCGCGGCGCGACCTTCTGGCGATACAGCTCGGCCGCGTGCTTGAGCCGCGCGGCGAACACCTCCGAGGGGCGCCCGTTGAACTGACTGGCCCCGAGCACGAGCACCACGTCCGCCTGCCCGCGGTGGTCTTCGCGAGCCACGCTCCACACCCGGTAGGCGGTGAACCCGGTGACCGCCAGGACCGCGGCGACCAGTACCGCGACGGCCTTGATCGTCCATCGCAGCCAGGCGAACGGCGTCACCGGCTGTCGCTGCCCTCGCTGCCCGCGCTGGCACGGCCGGCCTCGAGCCGTGCGACCGGCACCCGGAACGGCGAGCAGGAGACGTAGTCGAGCCCGACCTCGTCGAAGAAGTGCACCGACTCGGGGTCACCGCCGTGCTCACCGCACACACCGATCTTGATCCCAGGGCGAGTACGGCGACCCTCCTCGACCGCGATCCTCACGAGCCGGCCGACGCCCTCGCGGTCGAGCGACTCGAAGGGCGAGACGCCGAAGATGCCCTGGTCGAGGTAGCTCGTGAAGAAGCTCGCCTCGACGTCGTCCCGGCTGAAGCCCCAGGTCGTCTGGGTCAGGTCGTTGGTGCCGAAGGAGAAGAACTCGGCAGCCTCCGCGATCATCCCTGCCGTGAGCGCCGCTCTCGGCAGCTCGATCATGGTGCCGATGAGCGCGGGTACGTCGACGCCGGTCTCGGCCTTGACCTGCTCGAGGACGCCTTCGGCCTCCTCACGGACGATCTCGAGCTCCTGCACCGCGCCGACCAGCGGGATCATGATCTCCGGCTGCGGGTCCTTGCCCTGCTTCTTCAGCTCGGCCGCGGCCTCCGCGATCGCCCGGACTTGCAGCGCGAACAGCCCGGGGATCACCAGGCCGAGCCGCACTCCGCGAAGACCCAGCATCGGGTTAGCCTCGTGCAGCCGCTTGACCGCCTCGAGCAGCGCCGTGTCATCGGGGTTGACGCCCGTGCCCGTCGCCTCGGCCACCGCGACCTTCACCGACAGCTCGGTGTAGTCGGGGAGGAACTCGTGCAGTGGCGGATCAATGAGCCGCACCGTGACCGGAAGACCGTCCATCGCCTCGAAGATGCCGATGAAGTCCTCCCGCTGCAGCGGCAGCAGAGCAGCGAGCGCTGACTCCCGCTCGTCGTCGCCCTCGGCGAGGATCAGTCGCTCCACGTGCTTGCGCCGCTCCCCCAGGAACATGTGCTCGGTGCGGCACAGGCCGATGCCCTGGGCGCCGAAGCGCCGGGCGCGCTCGCTGTCCTCCGGGGTGTCGCTGTTGGCCCGCACCTTCATCCGGCGCACGGCGTCGGCGCGGGCGAGCAGCCGATGCACGGCCGCGACCAGCTCATCCGAGTCGGCAGCAAGCTCGCCCTCGAAGTAGCGCACGACCGGGCTGGGCGCCACCTCCACCTGGCCAAGGAACACCTGGCCGCTGGTGCCGTCGATGGAGATGACGTCACCTTCGTTGACCACTGAGCCGTCAGGGGCGGTGAATCTCCGGGCGCGCAGGTCGACCTCGAGCTCCTCGGCGCCGCACACACAGGTCTTGCCCATGCCACGGGCGACGACAGCGGCGTGGCTGGTCTTGCCCCCCCGGCTGGTGAGGATGCCCTCGGCGGCGATCATCCCGCCGAGGTCGTCGGGGTTGGTCTCACGCCGAACCAGGATCACCGACTCGCCGCGCGTGGCCCACTCCTCGGCGGTGGCGCTGGAGAAGACCGCCTTCCCGACGGCCGCACCGGGTGAGGCACCCATCCCCCTGCCGATCTTCTTCGCCTGCGAGATGTCACCGAAGCGCGGGAACATCAGCTGGGCGAGCTGTGCGCCGCTGACTCGCTGCAGCGCCTCGTCCTCGGAGATCAAGCCCTCGTCGACGAGCTGAGTGGCGATCCGGAACGCCGCCGCGGCCGTGCGCTTGCCCACGCGGGTCTGCAGCATCCAGAGCTTGCCGCGCTCGATGGTGAACTCGATGTCGCAGAGGTCGCGGTAGTGCTTCTCCAGCGTCGACATGATCCCGAGCAGCTGGTCATAGCTGGCCTTGTCGAGGCTCTCGAGGTCGGCCAACGGCAGGGTGTTGCGGATGCCCGCGACGACGTCCTCGCCTTGCGCGTTCTGCAAGTAGTCGCCGTACACGCCCTGGTCGCCACTGCTCGGGTCCCGGGTGAACGCGACCCCGGTGCCCGAGTCCATGCCGAGGTTGCCGAACACCATGGAGCAGACGTTCACCGCGGTGCCGAGGTCGGCGGGGATGCGCTCCTGGCGGCGGTACAGCCGGGCGCGGTCACCGTTCCACGAGTCGAAGACGGCGCGGACGGCCAGGTCGAGCTGCTCACGCGGGTCCTGGGGGAACTCGCGTCCGGCGTACTCGCTCACAATGCCCTTGAAGGTGCCGATGAGGGTGCGGAAGTCGTCGGCGTCGAGGTCGAGGTCGTTGGTCGTCCCCTTCGACTTCTTCAGGTCCTCGAGGGCGTGCTCGAACAGGTCTCCGTCGACGCCCAGGACGGTCTTGCCGAACATCGAGACCAGGCGGCGATAGGAGTCCCACGCGAAGCGGTCGTTGCCGCCCTGCTTGGCGAGGCCCTCGACGCTGGCGTCGTTGAGACCGATGTTGAGGACGGTGTCCATCATCCCGGGCATGGAGAACTTGGCGCCGGAGCGGACGCTGACGAGCAGCGGGTCGTCGGCCTGGCCCAGCGCCTTGCCCATCTGCTTCTCGAGATCGACGAGGTGCTCAGTGACCTCCGCGGCGAGCTCGGTCGGCTCGGAGCCGCTCACCAGGTAGGCCTTGCAGGCCTCGGTGGTGATGACGAACCCAGGCGGGACGGGGAGGCCCAGGTTGGTCATCTCGGCGAGGTTGGCGCCCTTCCCGCCGAGCAGGTCCTTGAGGTCGCGGCCGCCCTCGGTGAAGTCATAGACGTACTTGATGGCCATGCGGCGCAGCCTACCCAGCGTCCGAGTTGCCCGATCCCGCTCGTTTCCCAGGGCGCTTGTGGCGCGGGACTCCGGTGCGGTTGGCTCAGCCGGTGATCACTCGCCACAAGCCCCTCGTGCTCATCGTCGGCCTCACAGCACTCTGCCTGCCCGTCACCGGCCTGCCCGTCACCGCGACCGCCGCGGCTCCTGCCGTGCTGCGGGTGGGCAGCTGGCACGGGAAGGCCGGCAGCTACACCAGCGTGCAGGCCGCCGTGCGGGCGGCAAAGCCCGGCGACTGGGTGCTTGTGGGTCCCGGTGACTACAAGGAGAACGGCTACCCCGGGATGAAGGAGACCGCTGGCGTGCTGATCACCACGCCGCGGGTGCACCTGCGCGGCATGGACCGCAATGCGGTGGTCATCGATGGCACCGTCCCGGGCTCGGCGAAGTGCTCCGCTCGTGAGGCTGACCAGCGCATCACCAAGGACGGCCACAACGGCGTCGTCGCCTTCGGAGCCGACGGCATCAGCATCGAGAACCTCACGGCGTGCAACTACCTGACCGGGACCGATGGCGGCGAGGGCAACGAGATCTGGTTCAACGGCGGTGACGGCACAGGTCACGTCGGCATGGGGCCTTTCTCGGGTGACTACATCACCGGCACGTCGACATACTCGAAGGGGACGTCCAACCCGCGCGGGGAGTACGGCATCTTCACGAGCAACTCGCGCGGCCCGGGGCTGATCGACCACTCGTACGCGTCCAACATGGGCGACTCGGCCTACTACATCGGCGCCTGCCCCGACTGCAACCAGGTGCTGCGCCACGCGCACGGTGAATTCAGCGCGTTGGGCTACTCCGGGACCAACTCGGGTGGTCGATTGATCATCGAGGACTCGGAGTTCGACAACAACAAGACCGGGGCCACGACCAACTCGCAGAACAACGACGATGCCCCGAGCCCGCAGAACGGCGCGTGCCCATCGGGAGCACAAAGCCCTACAGGCAACGGGATCTGCAACGTCTGGCGCAACAACTCCTTCCACGACAACAACAACCCCAACGTGCCCGGCGTGGGCGAGGGCCTCGCGGGTGGGGCGCCCGTCGGCACCGGTCTGGTGTTCGCCGGCACTGAGAACGTCGCCGCCTCCCACAACCGGTTCGCCAACAACGGTGGCTGGGGGATCGTGGTCACCGACCTGCCGGACCAGGAGAACCCGCCGACCGACATCGGCCAGAACTGCCAGGGCGGCACCTACACGATCCCGCCGGGCACACCAGGGCAGGATCCGCTCTGCTACTACCCCGCCTTCGGCAACGCGGTGATGGACAACGTCTTCGAGCACAACGGCAGCTTCGGCAACCCGACCAACGGCGACATCGTGCTGTTCCACGCGCCGGCGTTCGACCCGGTGGGTGCGCCGGGCAACTGCGTCAGCGGCAACACCGACAGCGCCGGTGTCACGTCAGACCCGCCCCAGGTGCAGTCACTGCCGACCTACAGCGACTGCGCATCGCGATCGCCCAACGCAGGCAACCCCAACCCGCTGGTCGCGGCGCAGCTCAACTGCGCCGGCGGCATCCTGGCCAGCTGCCCCAACGCCCCAGGCGCCACCTACCCGCGTACGACGACAGTGAGCCTCCACCTGCCACCGGCTCAACTGTCCATGCCGAATCCGTGCGCAGGCGTCCCGACCAACCCCTGGTGCCCCAAGTCCGTGGCTGTGAAGCCGCCAGGCAAGACCGGGGGTGGCATCCTCGCCGGCACCGGCCTGAATGCGCCGCTTGCGGTGCTCGGGCTGTCCGTCCTCGGCCTCACCCTCGGGCTCGTCGCCACCCGACGTCGCAAGGTGCCGCGCTGATCGCTCAGCTGCTCGCGGTCAGCCGCCGCTGACCGCAAGCTCGGCGTCGTCCTCGCAAGCCAGGCAGGTCTCGTCGAAGGGGTCGTCCAGCCAGCCCTCGGGGAGCGTGACCCGACGCGGCGAGCCCTGCCGGCCGCGCGGCGTGGTCGTTGCATCGGCCGTGGGAAGGCCGGTGGGGTCGAGTACGGCGAGCAGGTCATCGAGCTCGGCCAGCGTGGAGACCATGCCCAGCGAGTGGCGCAGCGCGGAGCCGACCGGGTAGCCCTTGAGGTACCAGGAGGCGTGCTTGCGCAGCTCGCGGCAGCCCTTGGGCTCGCCGTACTCGTCTGCCATCAGCGCCGCGTGCCGCCGCCAGACCTCGCGGACGAACCCGAGCGGCACCACGGTGTCGACCACCTCGCCGCGGAACGCCAGGTCGAGGTCGCGGAACAGCCAGGGCCGCCCCAGGCAGCCACGCCCGACGACCACGCCGTCGCAGCCGGTCTGCGCGACCATCGCGAGCGCGTCGGCCGCCGTCCAGATGTCCCCGTTGCCCAGGACAGGGATCGACACGCGGGCCTTGAGCTCCCCGATCGCCGCCCAGTCGGCGACGCCGCTGTAGTGCTGCTCCGCCGTGCGCGCGTGCAGCGCGATCGCGGCGACTCCCTCGTCCTGCGCGATCTGCCCCGCGTCGAGGTAGGTCAGGTGGGCGTTGTCGATCCCCTTGCGGGTCTTCATCGTCACCGGCACATCGCCCGCGGCACCGACCGCCGCCCGCAGCACGGCACGCAGCAGCGGTCGCTTGTAGGGCAACGCCGCTCCCCCGCCCTTGCGCGTGACCTTGGGCACCGGGCATCCGAAGTTCAAATCGACGTGGTCGACCAACCCCTCACCGACGAGGTAGCGCACCGCCTCACCGACGTAGAACGGGTCGACGCCGTAGAGCTGCACCGATCGCGGCGTCACACCTGGCGCTGGTTGCACCATCTGGACCGTGTCCACGTTGCGCTCGACCAGCGCACGGCTGGTCACCATCTCCGAGACGTAGAGCCCGCCGCCGTAGGAGTGGCACAGCTGGCGGTATGGCCCGTCGGTGATGCCGGCCATGGGTGCGAGTACGACGGGCGGCGAGACCTGGAGCCCACCGATGGACAGCTTTCCCGACACGGCGGATCAGCAGCCCGGGAGACGTCCGGACAGGTAGGCCTCGATCTGGTCGAGCGACACCCGCTCCTGCGTCATCGAGTCACGCTCGCGCACCGTCACCGCACCGTCGTCCAGGGTCTCGAAGTCCACGGTGACGCAGAACGGCGTGCCGATCTCGTCCTGGCGCCGGTAGCGCCGCCCGATGGCGCCGGCGTCGTCGAACTCGACGTTCCACCGGTTGCGCAGCAGGGCAGTGAGGTCGCGCGCCTTCGGTGACAGGTCGGCGTTGCGGGACAGCGGCAGCACCGCTGCCTTGACCGGCGCGAGCCGCGGGTCGAGCTTGAGCACCACGCGCTTCTCGACACCGCCCTTACCGGTGGGGGCCTCGTCCTCGGTGTAGGCGTCGAGCAGGAAGGCCATCAGCGGACGCCCTACTCCGGCTGCGGGCTCGATGACATAGGGCACCCACCGCTCGCCCGCCTCCTGGTCGAAGTAGGACAGGTCGGTGCC
>JAVEEJ010000234.1 GCA_030840515.1 Frankiaceae bacterium
TCGGTGACCTGGTGCCGGCATCCCGCCGCTGCCGCAGCCGGTAGGGCCGCGGGAGTGCCGAGCAGCACCAGCCCGGCGCCGGCGACCGAGGCGATCAGCCCGCGCACGAGGTCGCGCCCATCCGGTATCCGCGCACCCGGTCGGTCATGTCGTCGGAGCCCTCAGCCGCTGCGCCCGCCGCGCCGGCACCGGTCCACGACATGGCGTGCACCTCGGAGAGCAGGCCCTTGAGCCCGCCCGTGGCGGCGAACAGCTCGAGCGGAGCGACGACGCGCACCACGTTGCGTGCCCCGTCGAAGGAACCGGTGACGGCGCCCAGACCGCTCATCGCCCAGGCGTAGCCGCCGGGGCTGTCGCTGTAGTCCTGGCCAGCGGTGACGACCCAGGCGGTGTAGATGTCCCCGTCGACCTCGCGCGAGGCCTGCAGCGCGTAGCGCCTGCCCTGGCTCCCGAAGTACACGACGAAGCTGTGCCGCAGCGGGCTGGTCGTCGTCTCGGGGTCGATGTCGACCACCGCGAAGGAGGCCGTGACGTTGCGCTTGTCGGTCTTGAGGTCGACGTACACGAGGTCAACGAGGCTCTGGTCGTCGACCAGGGGCGGCGACCCGAGCGAGTCGACGTCACCCCGCGGATCGCTGATCAGGTGCCTGCACGCGGGTGCCGCCGCGCCCGCGCTCGGCACGAACGCCGCCGCCGAGAGGGCGGCGCAGACCAGCACAACGGCCCGGCGGGGCAGGGCGATCGCAGCGCGCATGTCGTGTCTCCGATCCGGCAATGGCCCCCGGCAAGGGGTACGACCCCGAGCCCGACAGGTAACAGCCCTCAGGCGCAAGACGGCCGACCGCTGGTGTAGACGGCAGCTGAGCGAGCCAGGTCAGCTCCCGCATAGCTGCCCTCGAAGCTGCCCGTGGTCGGTTCGCGGACACCGTTACCCCACCAGGAGATGGCGTGCAGCCCGGTGATGGTCCTGCCGACGCCGCCGGACGCTGCGAAGGCGCTGCGCGGGAAGGTCATCAGCACCGTGTTCTTGTGCACGTCGACCTTGCCCGTGCCGTCACCGGCGAGCTCGCCCGAGCCGGCGCCACCGTTGGGGTTGTCCTCCGGGGACGCATCACCTGCCGTGACGTGCCAGGCCTCCGTGACAGGACCGCCCAGCTTCATGTTGTCGTAGTCGAGCCAGTAGCTCTGGCCGTTGGTCGTGATGGTCACGCGGTAGGCGAGATCCGCGACCGGCGCACTTGCCTCGTCCGGCAGGTCGACCACCTGCACCTTGGCGTAGAGGTTCCTGGCATCCGTCCGCACGTCGGCCGCGATCAGGTCCACCGCCTGCCCCGCGACGATGACAGTGGGTGTCGTGGTGTTCAGGTCGCCCACGGGGTCCGTGAGCTGGTGCCGACAAGGCGCTGCGCCCACCGCGTTCGCCGTACTCGTCGGGACCGCAACACCTATCGCGATGAGCATCGCCGCAGCAGCGCGCATGCGTGCCCCCTGGGAAGAGCGGACGATCAGGACATCTCCAGCAATTCGACACGCTAGCGCGTCAGAGCGTCCACCGCGATGGAGGTCAGGGCACCGAGTGCGAGTACGGCGACTGCCAATGGGCCGTGAGGACCTGTCATGGCTGTTCTGGGCGCACCAGCGGGAAGAGGATCGTCTCGCGGATGCCAACACCGGTGAGGAGCATGACGAGCCGGTCGACACCCAGGCCCATCCCGCCCATCGGCGGCGCGCCGTGCTCGAGGGCGCGCAGGAAGTCCTCGTCGAGCTGCATGGCCTCGGGGTCACCACCGGCGGCGAGCAGTGACTGCTCCGTGAGCCGACGGCGCTGGACCACCGGGTCGACGAGCTCGGAGTAGGCGGCCGCGAGCTCGGTGCCGGCGATGACCAGATCCCAAGCTTCGGTCAACCGCGGATCCGTCCGATGCGTTCGGGCGAGCGGGCGGACGCTCTCCGGGTAATCGCGTACGAAGGTGGGCGTGAGGAGGGTGTGCTCCACGAGCTTCTCGAAGAGCTCGAGCACGATCTCTCCCGCGCCCCAGCCGGCCTGCAACTCGACCTCGTGCTTGTCCGCGAGCGCACGCAACCGCTCGATCGAGGTGTCGGGGTCAATCGACTCACCGACGGCCTCAGCGACGAGCCCGTGCAGTGTGGCCGAGCGCCAGGGAGCCTCAAGGTCGATCTGTCCACCGTTGCCATCGTCGACAACCGTCCGCCCAACATCGCGCGCCGCCGAGACCACGAGGTCGCGGGTGAGCTCGGCCATCCCGTTGTAGTCGCTGTAGGCCTCGTAGGACTCGAGCATCGTGAACTCGACGAAGTGCGTGGAGTCGATGCCTTCGTTGCGGAACGTCTTCCCGATCTCGAAGACCCGCTCCAGACCGCCCACGACGAGCTTCTTGAGCGGCAGTTCGAGAGCGATGCGCAAGGACACGTCGAGATCCAGCGCGTTGACATGGGTGTTGAAGGGTCGCGCCGCCGCGCCGCCGTGGATCGCTTGCAGCGTCGGGGTCTCAACCTCGATGTAGTCACGGGCGTGGTAGCTGTCCCGGATGCTTCGCACCACCTGAGCGCGGAGCTGGGCGATCTCCCGGCTCGTGGGGTTGACGATGAGGTCGACGTAGCGCTGGCGCACCCGGGCTTCCGGGTCGGCGAGTCCGTGGTGCTTGTCGGGCAGCGGGCGCAGCGCCTTGCTGGTGATGGCCCACTCCGTGGCCAGGATGCTGAGCTCGCCGCGCTTGCTGCTGATCACCTCACCGGTGACGCCGACGTGGTCACCGAGGTCGACGAGGGCCTTCCAGTCGGCCAGCCGCTCCTCGCCGACCTTGTCGAGCGAGAGCATGATCTGGATGTCGCCACTGCCGTCCCGCAAGGTGGCGAAGCAGAGCTTCCCGCCGTCGCGGCGCAGCACGACCCGACCGGCGACGGATGCCACCTGACCGGAAGCCGTGTCGGTCGCCAAGTCGGCGTACTCGTCCCTGATCTGCGCGATGCTCGCTGTCCTCGGCCACCCGACGAGGTAACCCTCGACCCCCGCGGCCTGCATCCGCTCGAGCTTTTCGTGCCGGACCCGCATCTGCTCGGGTAGGGCGTCGGTGTCGGAGGGCTGGCTCACGACCGGCTGCTCCTCCACGGACGGAGAACCTACTGGTTGCGCTCGAACACCAGCCGCAGGCCGATGAGGGTCAGATCAGGCTCGTGGTGCTGGATGGTCTCCGACTCGGCGAGCACGAGGGGGGCCAGGCCTCCGGTGGCGACCACCTGGGCGGAGGTCCCCAGCTCGGCCATGATCCGGCGCACGACGCCGTCGACCTGGCCCGTGAAGCCGTAGAGCAGGCCTGACTGCAGCGCCTCGACGGTGGACTTGCCGATGACGGAGCGGGGACGGGCGAGCTCCACCTTGAACAGCCTGGCCCCGCGAGCGGCCAGCGCGTCGATCGAGATCTCGATGCCGGGCGCGAGCGCTCCGCCGAGGAACTCACCCTTGGCCGAGACGACGTCGAAGTTGGTGGACGTGCCGAAGTCGACGACGATCGCCGGTCCACCGTGCAGGTGGAAGGCCGCGAGCGAGTTCACGATCCGGTCCGCGCCGACCTCGCGCGGGTTGTCGTAGAGGAGCGGCACGCCGGTGCGGGTGCCTGGCTCGACGATCACAGTCGTCACGCGGGGGTAGTAGCGCTCCACGAGACTGCGCAGCTCGTGCAGCACCGCAGGGACGGTGGAGCAGATCGCGATGCCATCGATGGACTGGTCGGCGAGCAGGCCGCGCAGCTGCAGCGCCATCTCGTCGGCGGTGTTGCGTGCGTCGGTCTTGATCCGCCAGGACTCGCTGAGCTTGTCGCCGTCGAACACGCCGAGCACGGTGTTGGTGTTGCCCACGTCGATGGCCAGCAGCATGTGAGCTACCCCCGGGTCCTGAGGTCGACGCCGATGTCGAGCACCGGTGCCGAGTGGGTGAGCGCGCCGATGGCGAGGTAGTCCACGCCGGTCTCGGCAACGGCACGGGCCGTGTCGAGCGTGAGCCCTCCGCTCGCCTCGAGTCGGGCGCGGCCGGCGACCAGAGCTACCGCATCGCGCAGCTGCTCGACCGACATGTTGTCGAGCAGGACCAGGTCGGCGCCGGCGTCGACCGCTGCGCCGACCTGCTCGACCGTGTCGCACTCGACCTCGACCGGGATCCCAGGGAAGCGCGCCCGCACCGCCTGGAAGGCAGCGACCACACCACCGGCGGCGACGACGTGGTTGTCCTTGACGAGGGCGGCGTCGGACAGCGACATGCGGTGGTTCACGCCGCCCCCGCAGCGCACAGCGTGCTTCTCCAGCGCGCGCAGTGCCGGCGTGGTCTTACGGGTGTCGCGGATCGCCGCCCCGGTGCCGGCCACCGCTTCGACCCACGCCCGGGTGAGGGTCGCGATGCCCGACAGGTGGCAGAGCAGGTTGAGCGCGGTCCGCTCCGCGGTGAGCAGCTCCCGCGTGGCGGCCGACGCGCTGAGGATGCAGTCGCCGCGCTCCACCGAGCTGCCGTCCGGGACACCCACGACCAGCTCGACGTCGCCGCCCGTCACCACGTCGAGCACCGCCATGGCGACCCCAGCGCCGGCGATCACACCGCTGGCGCGTGCGACGAAGTCGGCCGTCGACCGCTGCTCGGACGGCACCGTCGCGACACTGGTGACGTCCACGCCGCCGTCGAGGTCCTCCGCCACCGCGCGGGTGACCAGGTCGACGACGTAGGACGTGTCGAGCCCAGCCTCCGCGAGCAGCTTCGTGGTCGGCTCACTCAGTCGCGTCACGAGACCGGCTCCAGTCGAGTCTGCAGCGCGCCGGCCTCGTCAAGCGTGCTGACCAGCCGCCCACGCCACGCGTCGGACGGTTCGGGGAAGTCCTCACGCCAGTGGCAGCCGCGGGTCTCCTCCCTGAGCCTCGCGGCAGCGACGAGCGCGGCCGAGACAGTGACCAGGTTGGTCGCCTCCCACGTCTCGGGCATCGCCTCGGTCGCCTGCTGGCTGGCCGCGCTCTCGAGCGCCTTCGCGGTGCTCTCCAACGAGGCCGCGCTGCGGACCACACCGGCTCCTTCGGTCATCGCGCGGGCGCATTCCTCCCGCACCACCGTCGGCACCAGTCCGGCCGGGGTCTTGCCGGCGACCGGGTCGGCCGCTTCAGGCAGGCCCTGCACCAGGTCACCGGCGATTCGCGAGGCGAACACCAACCCCTCGAGCAGCGAGTTGGATGCGAGCCGGTTCGCGCCGTGCACGCCCGTGCAGGCCACCTCGCCGCACGCGTAGAGCCCCGGAACGCTGGTTCTCCCGACGAGGTCGGTGCGCACGCCACCGCTCGCGTAGTGCGCGGCCGGTGCCACGGGGATGGGCTCGGTGACCGGGTCGACGCCTGCCTCGCGGCAGCTCGCCATGATCGTGGGGAAGCGGTGCTCCAGCACGTCACGTCCGAGCCCGCGCGCATCGAGCAGGACGTGGTCCTCGCCGCGCTCTTGCATCCGCTTGGTGATCGCCTTGGCCACGACGTCTCGCGGGGCCAGGTCGCCCAGCTCGTGCACCCCCTCCATCACCCGCCGGCCGCCGAGGTCGAGCAGCACGGCGCCCTCGCCGCGCATCGCCTCCGAGACCAAGGGCTGTTGCCCCCGCGAGTCGGCCCCGAGCCACAGCGCGGTCGGGTGGAACTGCACGAACTCGAGGTCGGCCACCTCCGCCCCCGCGCGCAGCGCGAGCGCTACCCCGTCGCCGGTGGAGACCGCCGGGTTGGTGGTGGAGGAGAACACCTGGCCCATGCCGCCGGTCGCGAGTACGACGGCGCGGGCCAGTGCCGCGCCGACGCCGTCCCGCTGTCCTTCGCCCAGCACGTGCAAGGTGATGCCGCAGGCGCGGCCGTCGGCGGTGCGCAACAGGTCGAGGACCAGCGCGTGCTCGACGACCTCGATGTCAGGTGCCGCCCGCACCGCGGCAACTAGGGCCCGCGAGACCTCGGCCCCCGTGGCGTCTCCCCCGGCGTGCGCCACCCGGTCACGTAGATGGCCGCCCTCACGGGTCAACGCGATCGCGCCGACTGGGTCCTTGTCGAAGACGGCGCCGAGCGCGATGAGCTCACGCACCGCAGGCGGTCCTTCGGTGACGAGCACCCGCACGGCCGCTTCGTCGCACAGGCCCACGCCCGCGGTGAGGGTGTCGCGCCGGTGCTGGTCAGGGGTGTCCCCGGGACCGAGCGCGGCCGCGATGCCTCCCTGGGCCCAGCGCGTGGAGCCGTCGTCGAGCAGCGCCTTGGTGACGAGCAGCACCTTCCCTGCGCCACGCGCGTGCAGGGCTGCGGTGAGGCCGGCCACGCCGCTGCCGACGACGATGACGTCTGCGCTCGTCGACCATCCGGGCTCACCGGCAAGCAGGCGGCGAGGCAGTCCCGTCGTACTCGCCCCCGCCGTCATCGCCCCCGCCGCCATGCCTGACTCAGCTGTAGATCTGGTCGCCGCGAGACAGGCCGGGAAGCGGCTCGGCCGGGTCATCGCCGGTGCCGGTGATCCGGTTCTCGTGGTCGACGAAGACCACGCGTGGCTTCTGGGTGCGCGCCTCGGCGTCGCTCATCACCGCGTAGCTGATGATGATGACCAGGTCGCCCTCGTGCACCAGCCGGGCCGCGGCGCCGTTGATGCCGATCACGCCACTGCCGCGCGGGCCGGGGATGACGTAGGTCTCGAGCCGGGCGCCGTTGGAGATATCCACGATCGCGACCTGCTCGCCGGGGAGGAGGTCCGCCGCGTCGATGAGGTCCTCGTCGATGGTCACCGATCCCACGTAGTGCAGGTCGGCCTGTGTGACGGTGGCGCGGTGGATCTTGCTCTTGAGCATGGTGCGGAACATCTGTTCTCCTTCAGCCCATCCAGGGGTGCCGAGGTGAGTAGCTATCCGATGGCTACGCGGACATTGTCTATCAGCCGGGTCGCGCCCACGCGGGCGGCCACCAGGAGGCGTGCCGGGCCCGAGTACGACGACCCCGCGAGGTCGGCGAACTCCGGCTCGGAGACACAGGCGACGTAGTCGACGTCGACCCCGTCGACCAGGGCCAGGAAGCCGCGAGCCGCGGCCAGCACGGCGTCCGGGCCGTCGGGAGCGGACTCCACACCGGCCCGCAATGCTGCCGACAGGGCGAGCGCGGTCAGCCGCTCGTCAGCCGACAGGTAGCGGTTGCGGCTCGAGAGCGCGAGGCCATCGGGCTCACGCACGGTCGGGACGCCGAGGATGGCGACGCCGAGGTCGAGGTCGCGCACCATCAGCTTGATGAGCGCCAGCTGCTGGGCGTCCTTCTCCCCGAACACAGCGACGTCGGGGATCGTCAGCTGCAGCAGTTTGCACACGACGGTGAGCACGCCCTCGAAGTGGCCTGGCCTGACCGCCCCCTCCAGCACGTCGCCTAGTGGTCCGGCGCTGATCCGGACGAGCGCCGGCTGCGGGTAGACCACGTCCTCGGTCGGTGCGAAGACGACGTCGGCACCCTCCCGCTCGCAGATCTGCAGGTCTTCGTCGAAGGTGCGCGGGTAGCGGTCGAGGTCCTCCCCGGGGGCGAACTGCAGCGGGTTGACGAAGACCGTCACGAGGACGGAGTCGGCGGCCTGGCGCGCGGCCCGGATGAGCGCGGCATGTCCTTCGTGCAGAGCGCCCATCGTCATGACCACGGCGACTCGCCCCGGCATGGCGGCCCGAGCGCGCACCAGCTCGTCGCGCGTTCGCGCGACCACGACCTCCACCGTCAGGTCCTGGCCTGGTCCGAGAGGACGTCGAGTAGGTGGGCAGCGGCGGCCGCGTCGAGCCGCCCGCTGGCCATGGCCCGGTCGGCGGTGAGCCGCGCGAGCGCGACGTAGGACGGCAGCGTCTCGGGGGCGACCGCTGCCAGCACCGCGAGGTGGCTGGCCACGGTCCCGGCGTCTCCCCGCGCCACGGGACCCGTCAGCGCCGCGTCGCCCTTGCGCAGCGTGTTGTCGAGCGCGGCACCGAGCAGTGGCGCAAGCATGTGCGCCGGCTTCTCCACTCCTGCCCGGCCCAGCAGGTCCATCGCGGTGGCGACGATCGTGACGAGGTGGTTGGCGCCGGAGGCGAGCGCTGCGTGATAGATGGTGCGCATCTCCTCCGCGATCACCACCGGCTCGCCGCCCATCTCCACCACCAGCGCCTGCGCGACGGGCAGCAGCGGCTCCGGTGCGGTCACGCCGAAGCTGCAGCCGGCGAGCCGCTGGAGGTCCACGGTCGTGCCGGCGAAGGTCATCGCGGGATGGATCGCGAGCGGCAGCGCGCCCAGTCGTGTGAGGGGCTCGAGTACGGCGACTCCCTGAGCGCCCGCGGTGTGCACGACGAAGCTCCCCTGGCGGACGACACCGCGCTGGGCAAGCCCCAGCACGAGGCCGGGCAGGACATCGTCAGGCACCGTCAGCAGCACCAGGTCGGCCTCGGTCACCACGGCGTCGATCTCGGCCAGCAAGGGGACCTGGGGGATCAGCGCGGCGGCATGACGACGGCTGCTGTCCGAGAGCGCGTACCCCGCGAGGACCGGGTGCCCCGCCCGGGCGAGCGCGGCCGCGAGCACAGTGCCGACTCGACCGGCACCGATGACGCCGACGCGCAGCCGGGGTGGTGCGGAGCTCGAGGAGTCCATCAGCGGCGGTCCAGTCCTGACGTCGAACGGATGACGCGATGCTAGGCGCAGCCCGTGATGGCGACGAGCCCGCCGCCGGGGTCGTTACCGGGATGACACGATCCGGCCATGCCCGCACAGCCGTGGTCGAGCGCGATGAGTGACGCGCTCTACGGCACCGAGGGGTTCTACCGCCGCGAGCTCCCCGCAGCGCACTTCCGCACCTCTGCGCACGCCTCCCCAGCCCTGGCGCATGCCGTGCTCGAGCTCGCCGGAAGGCTCGCTGCTCTCGTGGGAGAGGAAGGCTTCGCCGTCGTCGACGTCGGCGCGGGGGGCGGAGAGCTGCTCGCATCACTGGCCCCGCTGGCGCCTCCGCACTGGCGCTTGGTCGCGGTGGAGATCCGCGAGCGGCCCGCCGATCTCGACAGCCGGATCGAGTGGACGGCAGACGTCGAGTACGGCGTGCATGGGCTGGTCCTCGCCAACGAGTGGCTCGACAACGTCCCCGTCGATGTCGCGGAGCGAGCGGTCGGGCAGTGGCAGGAGGTCCTCGTCGACGAGCGCGGGGTCGAGAGCCGTCGTGCGCTCGGCCCCGGCCCGCAGCTCGAATGGCTGTCGTCGTGGTGGTCAGCGGCGGACGGCGACCGGGTAGAGGTAGGGCATCTGCGCGACGCCGCCTGGGCGGACCTGGCCGATCGCCTCGACCGCGGCGTCCTCGCCGCCGTCGACTACGCCCTGGACCGGACGCGGCAACGCACCGGAACACTCGTCGGCTACCGGCACGGTGACCTCATCGATCCGGTGCCTGACGGAAGCTGCGACATCACCGCGCATGTGCTCCTCGAGTCGATCGCGGCCGCAGGCGAGCGGGCCGGCCTGACCGGCACGCAGCTTCTCGCGCAGTCCGACGTACTCGCATCCCTCGGGGTCTCAGCCGGCCGCCCGCCGCTGGCGCTCGCGCAGAGCGATCCGCTTGCGTACCTCGCTGCGCTCAGCTCCGCGTCCCATGCAGCCGAGCTGCTCGACCCCGAGGGGCTGGGCAGTTTCAGCTGGCTGCTGCAGGGGCGCGGCGTGATGCCCGGAGCGTGCTTCGGCTAAAGCCGCCAGAGGTTGACGCCACCGACCTGCTCCGGGGCGCGTCCGAGCACGTCGGACACGAAGGCCACGGCGACGTCTTCGTGTGGCATCGGGCCCACGATGACCGCAGAGGCGTCGTAGAAGTCGAGGTCGAGCGCGATGGCCGAGCGCTGGTCGGCGGTCAGGGTCGGCAGCTGGCCCTTGTCGCGTATTTGGTCGAGCAGGTAGAGCAAGGTCCGGGGCAGCGGACCGAAGACTGCACGGTTGTCGTAGGACGGTCCGATGAAGTAGCCCCCGGCGAGCTTGAAGCGGAAGTCCGTTGCGGCCTGCCACCGCATCGCGTCCACGTGCCCATAGCCGGCTGGCGGGGCGATGACGACCGTGCTGCCCGCCGGCAGCTCGCGCGCGCCCTGGGCGAAGAAGGCCGGCACCGGCGGCCGCGGCGAGACCGGCAACGGCTGGGGCACCAAGGGGAGCAGGGTGAAGATCGCCACCACCAGCGCCAGTCGCGTTGAGGTCAGCTGGACCCATTCGACGCTTGCCGCGAGGGCCACGGCGAGGAGCAGGGCTGACAGCAGCGAGAGCCTGTTCACGATCGCGCTCTCGAAGACGGGGAGGTCGATCAGCCACCCCCAGGGCAGGGTCACGTTGTCATGCGGCTTGAGATGAACAAGCGGGTGCAGCCCAAGCGCGAGCACCGACAGCAGCACCGTCATCAGGATGGGTAGTCGCACCCGCAGGTCTCGCCATCTGACGACCAGCATCACAAGGCTGAGCACGATCAGCGCCCAGCCGAGGTAGCCGGTGTGCTCCTCCGGCCCGCCCCGATAGCCGGCGGAGAGCGCCCGCGACTTCTCGCTCGAGAGCAGCAGTTGCTTGGTGGGGGTGGTGAACGCCGAGACGTCGAGCTTGAAGTAGTCGCGGGTGAACGGCGTGCCGTGCACGTGCTGAGCACCGAACAGCTGGACCAGCAGCGGCAGTGCCGTGATGGCCGTGAAGCAGGCGAGCGCCACTCCGGTGATGGTGACGAACCGCAGCACCCGTTCGCGCGTCACCAGGCGCGGCCGGGAGAGCACCAACCCGACGACGAGCAGCACCGCGACGAAAGCCGTGAAGAAGAGCACCTCCTCGCCGGTGAGCAGCTGAGCCGACGCCACCAGACCTGCGGCGGCGCCGACAGCCACCGGTCGCCGGATACCCACGGCGGCCTCGAGAACGAGGAAGAGGATCAGCGGAACCAACGGCAGCAGCGTCATCTGCAGATGGCCGAGTGACTGCGCGAGGAGTGCCGGCGAGAACCCGAACAGCAGACCGGCCGCGATCCGTGGCGTCCGCCCGCTGATGAGCGGGGTCTCGCGCAACGTGCGTCCGAGCACCCAGTAGAGCGAGTACGCCGACAACGCGGGCGCCAGCCACAGCAGCACAGCGAACGTCGTGCGCCCGCCGGCCATCCAGGTCAGCGGTGCCAGCAGGATGCCGGGCAGCAGGAGCGCCGTGTTCCACATCAGGTTCACCCCCGCGGGAGCGTTGATGTCGTCGGTGATCAGCAGGCCATGACCGCCGTGTGCCAGTGCGTGGGCGTCGTGCTGCAGGAACCAGGACAGCAGGCCGACGTCGCTGTCGTTCACCGCGAGCTCCTGGCCGGGGTGGCGGAGCATCCCCCCGGTGACGACGAGCGCGAGGAGCAGGAAGAGAGCCAGTACGGCCAGGTCCGCGAGCCGCGCGCGCCTCATGAAGGCGGGCTCGCCCAGGGGTCCTCACTAGGCGGGAGTGCCGGCGGGGACGGCGGGCCTGATGCTGGAGCGGGCGGCTCGACGTGGCGACCGCCCGGCGGCTGCCCCCACGGCTGCGGTGGGCCCCACGGCTGCGGTGGGCCCCACGGCTGCGGTTGGCCCCACGGCTGCGGAGGGCCCCAGGCACCCGCGCTCGGCCACGCTGCGGTCGGCCGCGATCGGCGCTTGGCCCCGCCCCGGCGGACCCCCGTCACGATCAGCACGACCACACCACCGATGCCGAGCAGGGCTGCGAGAGCAGCGGCGGCGAACCCGTGCCCGTAGGTCTGGCCATCGATGTGGCGCCCGACTCCCAGCTCGACCCGGCCATCCGGCGAGGTGCAGCTCACGTCGTGGGCCCCGTTGGAGGTCGGTGTGAAACGCACTCTGGCGTCGTACTCCTCACCCGCGTGGAAGATCACCGACCAGTCCTCGTCAACGGTCGGGACGTCACCGTCCGGCCCGGTCACGGTGCAGTCGACTGCGGGCGAGTCGACGTCGGGAGTTGCGACGTAGATGTCGTACCTGCGTCCGGCCACCAGCTCGCTGGTGCCCGGGCTCTGGGTGGAGAACTCCTCCAGGTGTGGGGTCATGGCGCGCACGAAGATGACGGCGCAGATCACGCCGGCAACCGTGGCGGCGACGAGAAGCGCCGCACCCAGGGCGTACCAGCGCTTCCGTGGCCGGATGGCCGAAGGGTCCACCGGTGCTCCCCCACTCGGGCTCGCGGCAGTCACGTAGGGGTTCGGATGGGTCACGCGTGGCAGCATGCCATCCGTGAGCCAGCTGGTGGTGGGGGTAGGCGCGGGCGAACTGGCGACCGCCGACATGGTGCTGAACATCGGCCCGCAGCACCCCGCGACGCATGGCGTCCTCCGGCTCGTGCTCACCCTCGACGGCGAGCGGATCACTCGGGCCGAGCCCGTGGTCGGCTACATGCACCGCGGGGCGGAGAAGCTCTTCGAGGTCCGGGACTACCGCCAGATCATCGTGCTGTCCAACCGCCACGACTGGCTCTCCGCCTTCGCCAACGAGCTCGGCGTGGTCTTCGCTGTCGAGCGGATGCTCGGCATGGAGGTGCCGGTCCGCGCCGTGTGGGCCCGGACGCTGCTGGCGGAGCTCAACCGGGTGCTCAACCAC
>JAVEEJ010000249.1 GCA_030840515.1 Frankiaceae bacterium
CGTGTTGGACCGCACATCCGGGTAGTCACGCGCCATCTGCCCGTGCTCGGCGAGCATCGTGCGCCGGTCGGCATCGGGGAGCAGATACCAGTCCAGCGACCGCACGAACGGGTAGACGCACACCCACCGCTTCGGCTCCTCCCCCGCCAAGAACGCCGGGATGTGGCTCTTGTTGAACTCCGCCGGCCGGTGCAGCGCCATCGCCGACCACACGGGAGTCAGATGGGATCCGAGACGAGTACGGCGGAACGCGGCGTACACGTCCTGCAGGTCCTCAGCCGTCGGCGCCACCCACCAGAGCATCAGGTCGGCGTCCGCGCGAAGCCCCGCGACGTCATAGCTGCCGCGCGTGACGACACCCTTGCCTGCGTACTGCTCGAGCAGCGCGTCGACCTCTGCGGCCAGGTCGGCGCGCTGGCTCCCGGCAAGCGGTGACGCCTTGAAGACCGACCACATCGTGTAGCGGATCGCCTCGTTCAGCGTCTTGGCCTGCTTGCCGGTCACTGCTCCCATGACGCCGATATTCGCATGGCGGCCTGCTGGCCGCTGCGGATGCACGACGGCACACCCACTCCGTCCCACACCGCGCCGCAGACCGCCACCCCCGCCGGGAGTCCGGCTCGCACCCGCGCCACCAGGTCGAGGTGACCCACGCCGTACTGCGGCAGTCCCCCACCCCACCTGGTCACGATCCAATCCAGCGGCTCCGCCGTGGGGCCACCCAGTGCCCGCAGGTCCTCACCAGCCCGCGCAGCGAGCTCCTCGTCCGTCATCTGCAGGTCGCGCACCTCGCGCGCTCGACCCACCGAGGCCCGCACCAGCGTCACGTCCCCCGGGAGGTGCGACCACTTGCTCGACGACCAGGTGACCGCCTTCACGAAGCGGCCTTCGCTCGCCGGCACCAGGACTCCGCTCGCGGCCGGGAGCGCCGACGGCGGGAAGGCGAACGACACCAGGGCCGTCGACGCGAGCTCGACCGCCCCCAGCTGCGACGTGTCGACGAACGGTGCGAGCAGGCGGGCGGCGGCGGGCGCGGGTACGGCGACCACGACGGAATCGGCTTCGTACGCCACCGGTGCGGTGGTCGGGCCTGTGATCACGCGCCAGCCGTCGGCTGTGCGCTGCAGCTCACGCGCCGTGGTGTTCACAACGAGGCTCGCTTTACTCGCCTCGGCTACCGCCTCCGGGAGTCGGCCCAGACCTCCCCGGATGGTAGCGAAGACCGGGCCCTCGCCTCCCCTAGCTGCCGCTGCCGCGCGGCGCGCAGATCGCACGAGCGACCCGTCCTTCGCCAGCTCTGCGGCCAGGCCGGGCACCGTTGCCTGGAGGGACAGCCGGTCCGCGTGTCCGGCGTACACGCCCCCCAGCAGCGGATCCACCAACCGGTCGACGATGGCGGAGCCGAGCCGCTCGCGGACCAGCGCACCGACCGCGACGTCGGTGGTCAGCGGTGGGAACTGCCCCTCGGCCTCTGCCTCGATCCGCGCCAGGTCGGCCGTCGCGAGCAGACCCACCAGCGCTTTCGGCTCGGTCGGGACCCCCAGCAGCGTCCCGCCGGGGAGGGGGTGCAGCTCGCCCTCGACCAGCACCTGGGCCGACGTGGTCGCGGGGTGAACCAGCTCCAGCCCCACTGCGCGGGCGAGCTCGACCGCCTCGGGCCGACGCGCGAGCACCATCTCGGCGCCCACATCGACCGAGAATCCGGCCAGCGAGCCGCTGCGGAGCTTGCCTCCGACCCGGTCCGAGGACTCGAGCACGGTCACCTTGGCGACGTCGCGCAACGCGTAGGCGGCAGCGAGCCCGCTGATGCCACCCCCGATCACGAGGACGTTGCGATTCACGCACGACACCCTCTCGCACCTCGCGGGCCGGTCCGCACCAAGGCGAACCTGAACGTCCCGGTCTGCGTCAGAGCGACAACCGACATCGAGAGGCACCGCCATGACACTGCCCACGAAGCGACTGACCGGACTCATCGCGGTGCCCCTCATCCTGCTCGCCGCCGGCTGCGGTGGGGGTGGCGCCGACGGGTCCAGCAACACCGGCCTCGCGAGCACGGCCGGCAAGGATGCGCCGGCGGGCGCCGAAGCACCCCTCGCCGGAGCCGCTGCCGGTCAGCCCGTGGCTGCGCTCGTCCTCGACAACCGCAAGCTCATCCGCACCGCCGGCCTCGAGCTGGCCGTCAAGGACGTCTCCAAGGCAGTGCGTGCTGCGGAGAAGGCCGTGACCGATGCGGGTGGCGCCGTGTACGCAGAAGACGTGAGCCACGACGGCAAGGGCGCGGACCGGGCGAGCCTCACGCTGAAGGTCCCGCCCGCGCGCTACGGCTCGGTGCTTGACGACCTAGCCACCTCCCTCGGTAGCGAGATCGCCCGCACCCAGGACGTCAAGGACGTCACCCAGGAAGTCGTCGACGTCGGCGCTCGGCTCGACGTGCAGCGCAAGGCCATCACGCGCGTGAAGCTGCTGCTCGACCGAGCCAGCAAGATCTCCGACATCGTCGAGCTCGAGACGGAGCTGTCCAAGCGCGAAGCCGACTACGAGTCGATGCTGACCCGGCAGCGCACGCTGGCGTCGCAGACCGACCTCGCGACCATCGAGCTGACCATCCACCGCAACGACACCTCGGTGCTCGCGGCGACGCTCAACCCCAAGCACGGGGCGGACAAGGGCTTCTTCACGGGCCTGAAGGCCGGCTGGTCAGCGTTCCTCGCCTTCGGCTCGGGGCTGCTCACCGCCGTCGGTGCGGTGCTGCCGTTCGCCGTCGCGGCTGGGCTCGCTGCGCTCGGCGTACTCGCACTCCTGCGCCGCCGTCGCCCCTCGACCGCGCCGTCACCCGCGAGTGGTGTCGTGGACTAGCTCGACGACGCGCTCGAGCACGTCGGGGTCGGTGTCCGGGAGAACGCCGTGCCCCAGGTTGAAGATGTGGCCCTTGGCGACTCGGCCGCGAGCGAGTACGTCGAGCGTCGCGGCCTCGACCGTCTCCCACGGCGCCGCGACGACGAGCGCGGGATCGAGGTTGCCCTGCACCGCGCGGTCGCCCACCCGTCCCGCGGCCAGGTCGAGCGGCACCCGCCAGTCGACACCGACCACGTCGGCGCCGGCCTCGCCCATCAACCCGAGCAGCTCACCCGTGCCCACGCCGAAGTGGATCTTCGGCACGCCCTCGACGTGGGCGAGCACGCGCGCCGAATGCCGGAGCACCCGCTGCCTGTAGTCCTGCGGCGTCAACGTGCCGGCCCACGAGTCGAAGACCTGCACGACGGACACACCGGCCTCGACCTGCAGGCGGAGGAACTCCCCGGTGATGTCGGCGAGGCGGGTGAGCAGCGCGCCCCAGAGCTCGGGGTCGCCATACATCAGCGCCTTCGTCTTGAGGTGCTCGCGCGACGGACCGCCCTCCACCAGGTAGGAGGCGAGGGTGAACGGCGCACCGCAGAAGCCGATCAGCGGCTTGGGCCCCAGCTCGGCGACCAGCTCCTTGACCGCCTGCAGCACGGGCTCGACGTCGCCCTGCTCCAGCGGTCGCAGCTGCTCGAGGTCCTCCCACGTGCGGATCGGCCGCGCGATCACAGGACCGGTGCCCGGGACGATGTCGAGGTCGACGTCGATCGCCTTGAGCGGCACCACGATGTCGCTGAAGAGGATGGCCGCGTCCACGCCGTAGCGCCGGACCGGCTGGAGTGTGATCTCGGTGACCAGCTCCGGCCGGAAGCACGACGGCAGCATGGGAGAGCCCTCCCGCAGGGCCCGGTACTCCGGCAGCGCCCGACCCGCTTGGCGCATGAACCAGACCGGCGTGTACGGCGTCGGCTCGCCTCGGCAGGCGCGGACGAAGACGCTGTCTGCGGGGTTCGGACTCACTGACTCATCCTTCCAGGCCCGCTGCGGTTCGCACGCCGCAGACCGACACGCCGCGCGCGCTGGAGGGAGTTGTCGGTAGGTCGTGGCACCGTCTTCGGTATGGACCTGCGGGAGTGCGCGCTGTGCGGCGAAGAGCGCCCGGTCGAGCGGCCTGACTGCGGCGACGGTCACGGGCCGGACTGCCCCGAGGCGTTCTGCGCGCTGTGCGGCACCGCGATCTGGGTTCCGTCGGTCAGCCAGCTCGTCAGCGAGACCGGTCGCGCCGCTTCCTGACATGCCGGATTGCAGCGTGGATCGGGCTTACCTGTAGTCACAATCGCCTACCCGCTGGGCCGATCGGTCTCCTCCCTTCGGGCCTAAATCCCGCTGATGTGGGCGGTTTCGTCCGCAGCCTCTTCCCAAGCGGTAGCGGCTTGCTTACTTTCAGTTATGCGTCGTCACCCTCCGTACCCAGATCGAACGGACGTCGCTGGTCGTCACGTCTCTTCCCTGGACCCCGGAAGGCATCCCATGTCAGCACGACTTCACACCGCCCTCGTCGCGGTGAGGGGCTGGTTCCCTAGGGGCCAGACCCTGCCCGACGCGGCGTGGAAGCTGCGACACCGCGCGGTGCTGGGCCTCCTGCTCGCCCACGCCGTCGTCTTCCTCGCCGCCGGCTTCATCATGGGCAAGCCCGTGGGCGAGGTGCTGACGGACGCCGCCATCCCCGCCCTCGGCGCATTCGCGGCCTCGCGGCCGGGACTCCCCCGCATCGCACGCAGCAGCATCGCGGCCATCGCGACGATGCTCACCTCGACGGTCGTGGTCCACCTGATGGGTGGCTCGATCGAGGGCCACTTCCACTTCTTCGCGATGATCCCGGTGGTCGCCCTCTACGAGGACTGGGTTCCCTTCGGCCTCGCCGTCCTCATCGTGCTGATGCACCACGGCCTGATGGGCACGGCCAACCCCCGCGCCGTCTACGACCACTCGGACGCCTGGCAGCACCCGTGGAAGTGGGCCGTGATCCACGCCGCGTTCTTCGCGGCGGCCTGCGTCGGAGCCATCGTGAACTGGCGGCTGCACGAGACGGCCAGAGACGCCGAGCAGACGCTGAGCAGCCGGCTGCGGCACCAGGCTCACCACGATGCGTTGACCGGACTGCCCAACCGCACCCAGCTCATGGAGGCGGGCGCGGAGCTGATCGCCCACGGTCGCCGTCGCAAGAGCCCGGTCGCGGTCCTGCTCATCGACCTCGACCGCTTCAAGGAGATCAACGACGTGCTCGGGCACGCCGCGGGCGACGTACTCCTCGCCCGGGTCTCCGAGCTGATGACCACCGCGGTGCGGGACGGCGACATCCTGGCTCGGCTCGGCGGCGACGAGTTTGCCGCCGTGCTCCCGAACACCGACGAGGAAGCGGCCGTGCGGGTCGCGAGTCGGCTGCTCGACGCGATCAACCAGACCGTTGCGCTGGACGGCGTCGACCTGAACGTCGACGCCAGCATCGGCATCTGCGTGAGCCACAACCTCGAGGACGACGTCCACACGCTGCTGCGGCACGCGGACATCGCGATGTACGCGGCCAAGCGCGAGCGCACCGGGTTCGAGGTCTACCAGTCGGACCAGGACACGGCGACCCGCGAGCGGCTCAACCTGCTCGGCGAGCTGCGCCAGGCGGTGCGCCACGACCAGATCGTGCTGCACTACCAGCCCAAGCTGAACCTGCGCACCGGCACGCTGGTCGGCGTTGAGGCACTGGCGCGCTGGCAGCACCCGGCCCACGGGCTGCTCGCCCCCATGGAGTTCATCCCCGCCGCCGAGCAGACCGGGATCATCCTGCCGCTGACCCTGCACATCCTGGAGATGTCGCTGGCGCAGCTGCGGGCCTGGCGCGACGAGGGCCACCTGTTCTCGGTCGCGGTCAACCTCTCGCCCCGCTGCCTCGCCGACCCGCAGCTGACCGCCCGAGTGGGAGCGCTGCTGGACAAGTACACGATCCCCTCCGGCTGCCTCGAGCTCGAGATCACCGAGAACACGCTGGCTCACGACCCTGAGCGCGCGCTCGCCACCCTGGTCGAGCTCGACGCCCTAGGCGTGCGGATCTCGATCGACGACTTCGGCACCGGCTACTCGTCGATGAGCTACCTCAAGAGGCTGCCCGTCAGCGAGCTCAAGGTGGATCGCTCATTCGTCGCCGAGATGGTCACGGACATGGACGACGAGATGCTGGTGCGCAGCGTGATCGACCTCGGCCACAACCTCGGCCTCACCGTCGTCGCCGAGGGCGTCGAGAACGAGGAGACCCTCGCGGCGCTGACCAAGGCCGGGTGCGACGTGGCGCAGGGCTACCACTTCAGTCGCCCACTGTCGGTCCAGGCGATGGCCGTGTGGCTGCGAGGGCGCACCCTCCCGGTCCCCGCGCCGCGACGCGCCCTCAACGACGACCGGGCCACAGCGTGAGCGCCTTCGGAGGCCACGGCGCGCACCTCGCGCTGACGGCCGGCCCGATGGCTGCGATAGCCGTGATCGCTGCCGCGGCCGACGTGAAGGCCCGGCTCGCGACGCGGCCGCCGCGCGTGCTCGCCGTCGCCGCAGTCCTGTCGGTGGTGGCCGGTGTCGTGCACGGTGTCGTGTGCCCCCACCACTTCGAAGAGGCCACGATCTACGGCCTGTTCTTCGCCGGCGCGACGCTCGCTCAGCTCGGCTGGGCCGCGCTGGTGATGCTCAAGCCGTCGCGGCTGGTGGTTGGCCTCGGCCTCGCCGGCAACGTCGCCGTACTCGCTCTCTGGGCCCTCACCCGCACGGTCGGGATCCCGCTCGGCCCCGCGGCCGGCGAGGTGGAGGCCGTCGGCGCCTTGGACCTCATCGCCGGGGCCGCGGAGCTCGGCATCGCCGTGTGCGCCGTGGCGTGGATGGTCAGCCGCCTGAGGCGATCAGAGCCACTCCCACCAGCGTCGCCGCGATCCCCAGGTCCTGCACTCGTCGCAGCCGCTCCTGGTGCACGACTCTCGCCAGGACCACGGTGACGGCCGGGTAGAGGGATCCGAGTACGGCGACCACGCTGAGCAGGCCCGTGGTGGTCGCCTGCGCGTAGGCGCCGTTGGCCGTGAGGTCGGCGAGTCCGATCACCGCGAGCAGCGGCAGGTCGGCGGTCTGCAGGCCACCCTTCGTGCGCTTCGCCACGGCCATTCCGAGCAGTGGCACGACCGCGGCGAGCCGCATCGACAGCAACGTCATCCCGATGCTCGCCTTGCTCCCCTCAGCCACCGCGACCTGCACGGTCCCGAACCCGAGCGCCGCCACGCCCGCCAGCAGCAACGGCCGCCGGCTCAGGCCGCCGCGCCACTCGGGACCGCTGGCGCACACCGCTCCGGCGGCAGCCACCACCATGCCCACCAGCTGCGCGATGGCGGGTCGGTCTCCCCTGCTCAGCCCGACGCCCACCGGCACCAGCAGGCCGAGCGCGGAGATCGCCGCGACCACGCCCATGCGCCCTGCTGCGAGGGCGGCGTAGAAGGCGCTGAGTGCGATGAGCCCGACGAGGCCGGCGAGTACGCCGGGCACGAGGTAGCCGTTCGGGGCGCGCCATCCCGCCGCGACCGTCACCGCCACGGCCACGGCGAGCAGCGCGACGAGCTGGGAAGCGGCCACCACCGCCCCGGCTGGTCGGCGTCGGGTCGCGGTCCCGCCCAGGAAGTCGGAGGTACCCCACAGCAGGCTCGACAGCAGAGCCAGGAGGGCAGCCACGGGCCGAGGCTAGGGCGCCCGCCCCTCGCCCGGCCGTCCGCGCTCGTCCGGTCCCCGCTCGTCCGGTCCCCGGTCGCCCGCCCCCCGCTCGCCCGCGCCCCGCTCGCCCGCCCCCCGCGAGGCGCGTGACGACTGCCCCGCCAGGCGGGGCAAGTGTGCGGACGCCGGCCCCGGCCCCGGTGACCGCGACATTGCCCCGCTGGGCGGGGCAGTCGCCATCGACGCGACGGTCGCCCCCAGGGCCCCGTGAATGTCGGCGCGGAGCACCGGTCAGCGAGCGCGCCGCGCGCATACCCCAGCCCTCGGCGTGGCGTGGCCTCGAAGCACCTCCACCACCGGCCTACGCTCGCTGCATGGCGGTGCGAGGTCGGGTGGACGATCCCGGCGGAGGGACGCCCGCAGGCTTCGCGGACGCCCAGGCGGCGCTGCGCCGAGCCCGGGTCAGGCCCGAGGTGCTGCTCGGTGAGGCCCCGGCCCCGCAGCGGCTGGCACCGTTCTCCATCGCGCTCACGGCCGAGGTGATGGTCGATGGCGAGGAACTCGCCACCGGCCGGCTCGTGGTGCTGCACGACCCCGACGGCCAGGAGGCCTGGCACGGCGTCACCCGGCTAGTGGCCTACGCCAAGGCCGAGTGCGAGCCGGAGATGGTCGCCGACCCGCTGCTCCCCAGCGTCGGCTGGGCCTGGCTCACCGAGGCGCTCGAGGCGCGCGGCGCAGCCGCCGTCGCGCTGTCCGGCACCGTCACGAGGGTCGCCTCGGAGAGCTTCGGCGGACTGGCTGACGCGGGACGCGGCGCCACCGCCGAGCTGGAGCTGAGGGCGTCCTGGACACCGCTCGGCGACGACCTCGACCACCACGTCGAGGCCTGGGCCGACCTGCTGTGCACTGCTGCCGGCCTGCCGCCGGTCCCGCAGGGCGTGGCGACGCTGCGGCCGCGCCGCAGAAGCTAGCCGACCTGCTGCTGCAGCGGCACCCGCTGGACGGGGGCCTCGACCGGCACGCCCGCCGTGTCGCGTGGCAGCCGCAGGGTCAGCGTCGTCCCGTCACCCGGCCACGACGAGACCACGAGCGACCCGCCGGCCAGCCTGGCCCGCTCGCGCAGCAGGCCAAGGCCCACGTGCCGGCCGCGCTCGGAGCGCACCTGCTCAGGGTCGAAGCCGGGGCCGCTGTCGTTGACCGTAGCCACCACGCCGTCGGCGTCCACGACCAGCGCGACCGAGGCCTCGTCGTCGTCGGCGTGCTTCACCACGTTGAGCAGGGCTTCCTGGAAGAACCGGTAGACCGTGATCGCGGTGACGAGCGGCAGCGGGTAGGCCGACGCGGGCCAGCGCACCGCGACGTGCAGCCCGTAGCGCAGCTCCATGTCGTCGCGCAGCCCACCGACCGCGCGGGCCAGGTCACCGTCGCGCAGCGCGGGCGGCCGGGTACGGGCCATGACCGCGCGCACCTGCTCCTCGGCCTCACCCACCAGGTCGGCGATGTGTCGTGCGGCCTCTGGGTCGTCTGCGAGCCCGTCCAGCAGCGAGCGCGCCCGCATCAGCGACTGGGCCACGGTGTCGTGCAGCTCAGCCGCGAGCTGGCCGCGGGCGCCTTCCTCCGCAGCGACGAGTCCGCTCAGCAGCTCGAACATGCCCGCGCTCGCGTGCTCGGCCGTCTTGCGGTGCCGGCCCGCGACCTCATCGGCGACCCGCACCCGCAGGTGCAGCGCGTCGAGAGTGCGCGCAAGCTCCCGCAGCTCACCGCTCGAGCGGCCGGGGAGCACGGTGCCCACCGGGTTGTCGGGTTCCTGCAGGCGGCGCACCGCGTCGTCGCGCATCGCGCGCACCGCGGCGGCAAACCGGTCGGCCACAACAGCAGCCGTTGCGCTGACGAGCAGCGCGGCGAGCAGCCCCGCGCCGAGCGCCCGCTGGGCCGAGCCGGAGAGGTGGCCGTCGAGGCGCAGCTGCGCGCCGATGGCGGCGACGATCAGGCCGCTGCCCAGCGCGGCGCCGCCGCCCACCCATGCGGCGAGCGGCAGCGAGGTGCGGCTCTTGCGCCGCGGCTCGTTCATGACGTACCGGTCACCTGATCCAGCACGCCCGTGGTGGTCCAGTCCTCGTGGTAGCGCGCCGGTGGCGCGGTCTC
>JAVEEJ010000263.1 GCA_030840515.1 Frankiaceae bacterium
CCGAACTTGATCGCACCGAGCCGCGCGCTCATGCCGTACTGGGTGACCATCGCCCGCGCGATCGCGCTGGCCTTCTCGATGTCGTTGCTGGCACCGGTGGTGGGCTCGTGGAAGACGAGCTCCTCGGCGGCCCGGCCGCCGAGCGCGTAGGCGAGGATGTCGATCATCTCGCTGCGGGTCTGGGTGTAGCGGTCCTCGGTCGGGAGCACCATCGTGTGCCCGAGCGAGCGGCCCCGCGGCAGGATCGTCACCTTGTGCACGGGGTCTGCGTTGGGGAGCGCCCAGGCCACCAGAGCGTGCCCGCCCTCGTGGTAGGCGGTGACCTTCTTCTCCTTGTCGCTCATCGCCCGGGTCTTCTTCTCCGGCCCTGCGATGACGCGGTCGATCGCCTCTTCCAGCGCGTAGTTGCTGATCCGCTGCTTGTCCTGGCGGGCGGTCAGCAGCGCGGCCTCGTTGACGACGTTCGCGAGGTCGGCGCCGGTGAAGCCGGGAGTACGGCGGGCGATGGTGGCGAGGTCGACGTCGTCCTCGAAGGGCTTGCCCTTGGCGTGCACCTCGAGGATGGCCTTGCGGCCGATCAGGTCGGGAGCGCCGACGGCGACCTGGCGGTCGAAGCGACCTGGGCGCAGCAACGCGGGGTCGAGGATGTCGGGCCGGTTGGTGGCGGCGATGAGGATGACCCCGCCCTTGGCGTCGAAGCCGTCCATCTCCACCAGCAGCTGGTTGAGGGTCTGCTCACGCTCGTCGTGCCCACCGCCGAGACCGGCACCGCGGTGCCGCCCGACCGCGTCGATCTCGTCGACGAAGACGATGGCGGGGGCGTTGGCCTTGGCCTGCTCGAACAGGTCACGGACCCGGGCCGCGCCCACACCGACGAACATCTCCACGAAGTCGGAGCCCGAGATGGTGAAGAACGGCACGCCGGCCTCGCCTGCGATGGCACGCGCAAGCAGGGTCTTGCCGGTGCCGGGCGGACCGTAGAGCAGCACGCCCTTGGGGATCTTCGCGCCGATGGCCTGGAACTTGGCCGGGTTCTCGAGGAACTCCTTGATCTCCTGGAGCTCCTCGATCGCCTCATCGACGCCGGCGACGTCGGCGAAGGTGGTCTTGGGGGTGTCCTTGGTGAGCAGCTTGGCCTTGGACTTGCCGAACTGCATGACCCGGCTGCCGCCGCCCTGCATCTGGTTCATGAAGAAGAGGAAGACGAGCACGAGCAGCGCGATGGGCAAGATGGAGAACAGCAGGCTCAGGAAGACGTTGTCGTGGCTGACGTTGACCGTGTAGTTGAGCTGCTTGTCTTCGAGCATCTGCGCGAGGCGGTCACCCTGGTCGACGCCGTAGTCGGCGTACACCTTGCGGTGGCCCTGGATCTCCTCGCCTTCCTTGAGCGTCGCCTGGACCTGCTGCTCCTTGTCACGGATCTTGGCCGACTGCACCTGTCCGCTCTGGATGGCCGCGACGACCCGCGAGGTGTCGACGTGCTTGTAGCCGCCGTCGCCCTTGAACAGCGACGTGACGACGATCAGGACCAGGACCGCGACGAGAATCCACGCGATGGGCCCACGGAAGTAGCGCTTCACATCCATCGACGAAGGGCACCGAGGCGGTGCCGTCCCTCCTGCCAGTTAAGAGCTCTTCGGACCTCGAAAGGTACACCGGGGATCCTGTGCCCGCTGAGCGCGGTCGTGACCCCTCCCAGCAACTCCCGGGGCCGAGCCGCTGTTCCGAACCGCCGCGAACTCGCAGGTCAGCCGGCGAGCGCGGGGTCTCTCAAGGTCCCGATGTAGGGGAGGTTGCGGTAGCGCTCGGCGTGGTCGAGGCCGTAGCCCACCACGAAGACGCTGGGGATCTCGAAGCCGGCGTACTTCACCGGCACCTGGACCTTCGCCGCCTCCGGCTTGGTCAGCAAGGCGCAGACCTCCACGCTCGCGGGACCGCGAGAGCGCAGGTTGCGCAGCAGCCAGGAGAGCGTGAGCCCGGAGTCGATGACGTCCTCCACCACCAGGACGTGCTTGCCCGTGATGTCCCGGTCGAGGTCCTTGAGGATGCGCACCACGCCCGAGCTCGAGGTGGACGACCCGTAGGAGCTGACGGCCATGAACTCGAGCGAGACCGGGACGGTCAAGGCCCGCGCGAGATCGGCCATGACCATGATCGCGCCCTTGAGCACCCCGACGAGCATGACCTCGCGCCCGGCGTAGTCACTGTCGATCTGCTTGGCCAGCAGCCCGATCTTGTCCGCGATCTCCTGCTCGGAGATGAGCACGCTCTCGATGTTCGGGTCGAGCTCGGTCACCTCTGCACCGCCGACGTCTTCAGGCTGGGGGTCTCCACGGTGAGCGTCGTCACGAAGGTCAGCGTGCCACAGCGGCGCAGTCCGCTCAGCCCCCCGGGCAAAGCCACCGGACCTTGACCGTGCCAGCTCTCGACGAGCGCGTCGAGAGCGCGGATGTGACCTGAGCTCAACGACCCTGCCGGACAGCCGGCCTCGATCGCGAGCAGCCGCAGCACCCGGCTGCGCAAGGCGGGGTGCAGCCGCGCCAGCTCGTCACAGCGGTCGGTCAGGGCCTTCCACGCCAGCTCGTCGAGCAGGTCGGCATCGGCCTGCAGGAGCGCGGCCGTCCGCGCGAGCGCCTCGGCCATGCCCGGGCCCAGCTCGTCCTCGAGGACGGGCATCGCGCGCTGCCGCACCCGCACCCGGGTGAAGTCGGCGCTGCTGTTGTGCGGGTCGTCCCACGGCTGCAGCCCCTGGTCGGCGCACGCGCGGCGCGTGAGTGTCCGCCGCACCCCCAGCAGTGGGCGGCGCCACAAGCCGTCGGCCGGCCGCATGCCCGACAGGGAACGCGCGCCGCTCCCCCTGGCGAGGCCGAGGAGCACCGTCTCGGCCTGGTCATCGAGTGTGTGCCCGACGAGTACGGCGACCGCGCGGTGCCGGGCCGCTGCCGTCTCGAGCGCGGTGCGCCGGGCGGCTCGGGCCGCGCCCTCGGGGCCCCCGTCACGGCCGACGTCGACGCGGACCACCTCGACGGGGTCGAGGCCGAGTCCACGGCAGCTCTCGGCGGCCCGCTCGGCGACCATCGCCGAGTCCGGCTGCAGTCCGTGGTCGACCACGACTGCGCCGGCAGCGAGTCCCAGCCGGGGCGCGACGAACGCCGTCGCCGCGGCCAGCGCAAGGGAGTCGGCACCCCCGCTGCAGGCCACGAGCACCCGCTCGCCGGGCGCAAGGTCAGCCAGCGCTCGGCGTACTCGCCCCCTCGTCTCGGAGACGTCTCGGCTGGGGCCGCTCACGAGGCGAGCACCCGGGTCACCCAGGCCTTCGGATCCGCGATCTCCGCGGTGGTGGGGAGGTGGTCCGGGCTCTCCCAGACGATGTTGAACCCGTCCTGTCCGGCGAGCCGGACGACCTCGTCGACGAACTTGCGGCCCTCGAGGTACTGCTTCATCTTCAGGTCCAGCTGCAGCAGCTTGCGCAGCAGCCGGTCGATCCCGCCCCCGCCCGCGCGGCGCTTGGTGTTGAAACGCTCACGGATCTGCGCGACGGACGGCACGACCTCCGGCCCCACCTCGTCCATGACGTACTCCGCGTGGCCCTCGAGCAGGGTCATCAGCGCGGTCAGCCGGGCGAGCGCGGCGCGCTGCTCGGGCGTCGTGATCACGTCGAGCAAGCTCGCGCGCTCGCCACCGCGCGCCGCACGGGCAGCGGCCGAAACCATCGCGCGGAGCCGCTCGGAGACCTGCGCCGGGTCGAGGTCGGCCGCGGCGATGAACCCGGCGATCTCGCGCTCCATGTGCTCGCGCATCCACGGCACCGCGGTGAACTGGGTCCGGTGGGTCGACTCGTGCAGGCACACCCACAGCCGGAAGTCGTGCGGGTCGACCTCCAGCGAGCGCTCGGCGTCGACGATGTTCGGGGCGACGAGGGTGAGCCGCGGGGGGTCGACGAACGGCTCGTACTGCCCCAAGACCTTGGTGCCGAGAAAGGCGAGTACGACGCCCACCTGGGCACCGGCGACCTTGCCCGTGAGTGCACCGACAGCGTTGGCCGGCCGCTGTTGGGCCTGCTTGGCGGCCAGCTTGTCGAGCAGCGGTGCGAGCAGGTGCTGGAAGCCCTCGACGTTGCCGGCGACCCAGGTGGGGCGGTCCACCACGGTTGCGGGCGGCGGCGTCTCGCCCGCAGCCAGCCCGGTGAACTCACGGACGTGTCCCTCGGCGGCCACCGCGAGTGTGCGCAGTTCTTCAACGGCCTCGGCTGCCTCGCTCGGAGACAGCGCCGGCCCCGCGGGCATGAGCCGGCGCGCTGTGGCAACCGCCACGCCGAGGTCGATCGGGTCCGCCACGCCACCCACCGTAGGGGCTGTCTCCGGGGCTACCTGCAGCCGCAGCCGACCAGCACCGCGAGCAGGCGGTCGAGGGCGAGCTGCGCCCGGCGGGTTCCCGGGGCGTGCGGCGCCGTAGCGGCGAACGCGAGCAGCCGACCGTCGGCGGTGACGAGGACGCCGGCTAGCGTGCTGACTCCGGTGAGCGTGCCGGTCTTCGCGCGCACCATCCCGCGTGCCGGCGCAGCAGAGGCGAACCGCTTCTCGAGGGTGCCGCTGAAGCCGGCGACGGGCAGGCCGGTGATCAGCGGGCTGAGCTCAGGGTGCCGACGGCCCGCGGCGGCGGCGACCAGGGTCGCCAGCTCACCTGGGGTCGCCCGGTCGAGGGTGGACAGCCCACTGCCGTCATGAAGCACGGGCCCCCTGACCCCGAGTGCGGAGACGGACTCGACCACCGCGGCCGCACCACCGGCGAAGGTCGGCGCTCGCTTGGTGGCGATCGCGATGTGCCGGATGAAGGCCTCGGCGAGGTCGTTGTCGCTGCGCGCCAGCATTCCCTCGACGAGCTCGCTCACGGGTGCTGACTGGACGGATGCAAGCGGCTGGCGGGGCGCCGTACTCGTTGCCTCCCGGGTCACCGCGCCGACGACAGTCACCCCGCGCGCACGCAGCATCGCGGCGAAGGCCCGGCCGGCGTGCAGTGCCGGGTCGGCGGCGCGGGGGTCGGGGGTCTTGGGGTCGTCGTCGGGACGCAGCCGTGCGCCGTCGAGCTCGAGCGCAGAGACCGGGGCGATGTCGCCGTCGGGGATGTAGTTGGGCTTCCAACCGGCCGCGGTGGAAGGTCCGGTGAACAGCGAGTCGTCGACCGCCACGCTGACCCTTGCGGCAGACCCGAGTGCGGCGGCGGTGCGAGCGGCCAGGTCGACGAGCCGTGCCGCGGACGGGTAGTGAGCGACCGATCGGGGTCCGGCCAGGGTCGGGTCGCCCCCGCCGACGAGGACGACCGCGCTGCCGACCCGCACCGCCGTCGTGGCCAGCCGCCGCTCGGAGCCGAGGACGCTGAGGGCAGCTGCGGCGGTGAGCAGCTTGGCGGTGGAGGCCGGAGGCACCGCGCGGGACGCAGCCCTGTCGAACAGCGTCGCGCCGGTCGCGACGTCGAGCACTCGCAGCCCAGCGTCGGGGCCAAGGCCGGGGTCGGCGAGCGGACGGGCGAGCACCCGGCCAAGCCCGAGGGCGGTGGGGATCGCGGCGTCGGACGAGTACGCCGCGAACGGTGTCGCCGTGCCCGGGCGTGGTGTCGGCAGTGGGCTCGGTTCCGGCCCGGCGTCCGGCGACTCGGCCTTGCAGGCGGTGAGCGCCACAGCGAGAACGGCGCTCATGGCGAGCGCCGCTGAGGGCTGTCGGGGTCGGATCATCGCGATGGGTGGACACTAAGCGACGACCAGACTCGGAGGGCCCGTGGAGTTCGACGTCACCATCGAGATCCCCAAGGGGCAGCGCAACAAGTACGAGGTCGACCACTCGAGCGGCCGGATCCGGCTCGACCGGATGCTGTTCACCTCGACGCGCTACCCGGCCGACTACGGCTTCGTCGAGAACACCCTCGGCGAGGACGGGGACCCCCTCGACGCGCTGGTCCTCGTGGAGGAGCCGACGTTCCCCGGCTGCCTGATCCTTTGCCGGGCCATCGGCATGTTCCGGATGACCGATGAGAAGGGCGGAGACGACAAGGTGCTGTGCGTCCCCGCCACGGACCCGCGCGTCTCGCACCTGCAGGACATCTTCCACGTGCCGGAGTTCGACCGGCTGGAGATCCAGCACTTCTTCGAGACCTACAAGGACCTCGAGCCCGGCAAGTCCGTGGAGGGCGCCACCTGGGTGGGGCGTGCCGAGGCCGAGACCGAGATCGCGAACTCTTACCAGCGGCGCAAGGACGAGATCGAGGCCAACTCCGTCGTCGAGTGAACGGGTCGTCGACGGCCCGTGTTTGTAGGCCGGTTGTCGAGCGACGAGTGGCAGGTTGTTGCGGTGCATTGACGCCATCTGACCGCCACAACCTGCCAGTCGCGGGTCCCGCTCAGTCAGGGAGCGAGTACGACGGGCAGTCGCGGACCGTGGCATCTGCGAGCAATCGCTTCGCCGTCACCGCGGCGTGGTGGCGTGCGAGGTTCGCCTCGGTCCAGGACCCATGGCCGAGCGTCCGCATCGGACGCAGCAGGCATTCGCGGTCCGCGGCGGGAAGGGCCCCGATCACATCAACCGCATCCGCCGACAAGCCCGCGAGGTAGACCAGGTCGGGCCCGGCCGGCCGCGCGAGCTGGCTCCGCGCGATGCGGGCGTCCGGGTTGTAGGCGGTGAGCGCCAGCAGACCGACAGCGGCGGACAACACCACGCTGTTGGGTAGCCAACGGCCTTTGAGCACGGCCGCCGCGAGCACGAGCACGATGACGACACCGAGCCAGAGCGAGACGGCCGAGGCGGTGATGCGCAGCCGGGTCAGGCCGTAGGCATCGGCGTAGAGGTGCAGCCTCAGGAGCGCGGAGGCATCGACGGCGAGCGCGAGCAGGCACAGCGCACCGAGCCACGGCCGGGCCGACCGCGGCGCCCATCGGGCTGCCGCAGCAACGACGGCCAGAACCAGGGCCGTTACGGCGAGCAGCTGAAAGAACCCCGCGTGGGCGTACGACGCGTAGGTGA
>JAVEEJ010000291.1 GCA_030840515.1 Frankiaceae bacterium
GCTCGTCCCCGCGGAACGCTCGACGAAGGTGATCGGCACCTCGACCACCTCTGCGCCGAGCAGGACGCTGCGCCATGCCATGTCCACCTGGAAGCAGTACCCCTGCGACTGCACGTGATCGAGCGGCAGCCGCTCGAGCAGGCTGCGCCGGAAGGCCCGGTAGCCGCCGGTGATGTCCCGAATCGGCACACCGAGCATGAGCCGGGCATAGGCGTTGCCGCCCCGTGAGAGCAGCAGCCGCGAGCGCGGCCAATCCTTGACCTGTCCGCCCGCCACCCAGCGTGAGCCCAGCACCAGGTCGGCGCCGGCGTGCAGGGCTGCCAGCAGCTTCGGCAGCTCCTCAGGCGCGTGCGAGCCGTCCGCGTCCATTTCGACGATCACGTCGTAGCCGCGGTCGAGCGCCCAGCGGAATGCCGCAATGTAGGCGGCTCCGAGCCCGGCCTTCCCTGGGCGGTGCAGGACGTGGACCTGGCTGTCGGCCGCGGCCAGCTCGTCGGCCAGCCGGCCGGTGCCGTCGGGTGAGCCGTCGTCGACCACCAGCACGTGGGCCTGCGGCGTGGCGGTGCGGACCCGCGCCACGATCCGCGGCAGGTTCTCCAGCTCGTTGTAGGTCGGGATGCAGACCAGGACCCGCGCCTGCTCAGGGGCGCTCATGGCCGCCCCCTTCCGGATCGCGCGGCGCAACCACAGAGCTGGGCCGGCGACGCAGCAGTGTGAACGCCCACAGCAACCCGGCAAGTGTCGCGGCCAGCTCGGGCCAGGCGCCCAGGTGGTCGGCCACCGTCCGGGAACCGCGCAGGGGAACCCGGGCCACGAGCAGGTCCCGGGTGAACTCCGCCGAGCGCTCCACCACGCGCCCGTCCGGGCTGATGACGGCGCTGACGCCGCTGGTCGCCACGACAAGCACCTCACGGCCGTGCTCGACAGCGCGCAGCCGCGACATGGCGAGCTGCTGCTCGGTCTCCCCGGTGCGCCCGTAGGTGGCGTTGTTGGTCTGCACCACGATGGCCCGGCCACCCGCCTTCACGGCGTCGCGCACGATGCCGTCGTACGCGATCTCGAAGCAGATCACGTCCCCGATCCGCACCGGCCCCACGTCGAGCACTCCCACCCGGTTGCCGTGGCGGAAGTCCCGGGGCACCAGCGCGAAACGGCCCACGAGCTTGGTGACCACGCTGCGGAACGGCAGGTACTCCCCGAACGGCACCGGGTGCCGCTTGACGTAGCGCTCCCCCGGACCGCTCACCGGGTCCCACACGACGCCGGCGTTCTGCACGTAGTGCTCCGGGTCGCGATCGTCGTCCAACACGGCGCCAATGAGCACGGGTACGCCGACGCCCTTGACGGCAGCCTCCACGAGGGCGGCAGCCTGCGCGTCGTCGAACGGGTCGAGGTCGCTCGCGTTCTCCGGCCACAGCACCGCGTCGGGCCGCGGCGTGGTCCCGGCGCTCACCTGAGCGGCGAGCTGGGCGGTCGCCGCGACGTGGTTGGTCAGCACGGCACGCTTCTGCCCGAGGAAGTCGAGGCCGAGCCGCGGCACGTTCCCCTGCACGAGCGCCACCGTGGCGCTGGGCGGTCCGCCCTGAGCGTCACCGCCGACCGGCACGGGCACGAGCAGCCCCACCGCAGCCACGGCGGCGAGGGAGCCGCTCCACGTCACCAGCTCGGCCATGGACCGCCGGGCGGCGGCGTCGGCCAGCGCCAGCAGCGCCGCCCCCGTCAGCGCGACGGCGAAGGTCACCAGCGGGGCGCCACCGATCGCCGCCAGCGGGGTGAACGGCGTGTCCGGCTGGCTGAACGCGAGCCTCCCCCACGGGAACCCGCCGAACGGGACCCGCACCCGCAGCGCCTCCTGGCCGGTCCACAGCAGGGCCGTGAGCACCGGCCACGCCGCGGCCCGCTGGGCGAGGCCCAGCAGGGCTCCCAGAGGCAGGAAGAACACGGCCTCGAGTACGGCGACCACCAGCCAGCCGTCCACCCCGACGACCCGCAGCCAGGAGATGAGCACGACGAAGCAGACCAGGCCGCAGAGCAGGCCGAGCACGGCCCCGGTGCGAGCCCGGCGACCCCGGACCGCGGCGGAGAGCAGCGCAACCCCGACGGGCGCCAGCCACCACAGGTCGTACGGAGGGAAGGACAGGGCCAACGCGGCACCGGAGGCCAGGGCGAGCAGAACTGGCACAAGAGCCGAAGCTGTCACGGAAGGCCGCGCCGTCACTCTGGGCCCCTCCGGAGGCTGCGTCGGGCGCAGGGCCTCGTACACCCTGCGCCGCCGACGCTACCTGTCCAGCTGGTCCGGCAAGACGGCGCGCCTCGGGAACAGACCCGGACACCCTTCGGACCGACCGCGCACCAGCTGGATGCCGGTGACGCAGCCGTTGTCTACTGGGTGTCCGGGTCTCTCCCTGGAGTGTCGCACCGCCCGTTGCGCACAGTCGCCTCGTCCCGCCCTCCCGCTGGTGCTGGACCTGGCACCCGGGGGCTGCGCGGCATGCCGGGTGCGACCCGACTGCCCTGCACGTCCCTCACTGCCCAGCACCTCACGTGGTCAGAAGCCCCGTACGCCACGGGCTCTTCGCCGTGGACGGCCGGGAAACTACAGAACGAGGCCTAGTACCTGTCAACTGCCGTCTGACCTGCGTAAACACTGTGTTCACCCACGTCAGAGCCATGATCGACGATGAAGGAACCGGGCCAGGAATCGTCAGTTCTAGGGGTGCGGGCTCCGGCTTGTGGACCTCGTGGGCTAGTCGTCCGTTTGCCGGGGGTCAACCGCCCTGGTCACAACGGGGCTGGCGCCACGGTGAGGTGGCCCTTCGCGCCCTCAGGAGGCGGGTACGACGACCGTGCCAGTCGCTGTCGTGACCACGAGCGGCGGGTCGCACACCGCGGCGGCGCTGGGGCCGCGGTCGGGTTGGGCCCGGCAGACCACGCGCGCCTCGAAGCGGACCGCGCGGCTGCGGCTGCCGACGCGGGTGATCTCGGCGCTGACCTCGACCACGTCACCGCCGTACACGGGTCCAAGGAACTGGACGTCGTCGTAGGAGGCGAACAGGCCCTCGTCGCCGTCGCTCACGATGCACAGCTCCGTGGCGACGTCGCCGAACAGACCCAGCACGTAGGCGCCGTCGACGAGGTTGCCGCCGTAGTGCGCGTGGGAGTGGGCGACATAGCGCCGGTGGCTGACGGAGGTCCCGATCGTCGCGGTCACGCTGGAACCTTGGCAGTGGGGAGCAGCGCGTGCACGAGATAGGACGCCACCTCCGCCGGCGTGGTGCCCCGACCGAAGATCCGGTCGACGCCGAGATCCTTCGGGGTCACCGTGTCGAAGCGCGGGCCACCCACGATGACAAGAGGGCGGTGGGAGGCATCAGGCCAGGTCGCGACGACGGCTTCCGAGACCTCGCGGGTGTGGTGCAGGTGGGCGTCCTTCTGAGTGACCACCTGGCTCGTGAGGAGGGCATCGGCGTGCTCCGCCTTAGCGCGCGCCACCAGCTCGTCGGCCGTCACCTGCGAGCCCATGTTCACCACGCGCACCTCGCGGTAGTACTCCAGGCCCTTTTCCCCCGCGAACCCCTTGACGTTGAGGATCGCGTCGAGGCCGACGGTGTGGGCGTCGGTGCCGACTGTCGCGCCGACCACCACGAGCTTGCGACGAAGCCGGCTGCGGATGGCGAGGTTGACCTCTTTGGCTGTCAGGACAGGGAATTCACGCTCCACGACCTCGACCTGCGAGAGGTCCACCAGGTGACTGACCCGGCCGTAGACGACGAAGAAGGTGAAGTCGGGGCCCATCGCCTTGGAGTGCACGACGGTCGCGGGTTCGAGGCCCATCTTGCGGGCGAGCTGCAGCGCTGCCCCGTCAGCGCGGCCGTCCTTGCCGACCGGGAGGGTGAAGGACAGCTGCACCATCCCGTCGCCGGTGGTGTCGCCGTAGGGCCGCACGATCTTCGGCTCCCCAGTCATGTGCGCCCCTCCTCGAGCAGGTCGGACGCCGGGTTCAGGTAGCCGTCGGCCTTCTTCACCACACCGTCGAGCCCCTTGCCCCCATCCGCAGGTCGCTTCGTGATGCCGAAGGTGCCATCGGCGATCGCGTCGAGAAGGCCGTCGTCCACGATCCGCTGGAGCAGCTCGACCGACTCCCCCAGCACCCGGTGCGCCCGCTCGACGACGAAACCGCCTGGCGCGGGGCGGAAATCCTCAGCGAGGTCGCCCACGGCGTTGCGCACGTAGTTCACGTTCTCCAGCGCGAGATCGCGGTCGGACAGGAACGGTGTGTGGATGCCCTCGGTCATCATCCCGACCAGGATGATCCCCTGCCCGGTCATCACCCCGACCAGGTTGAAGAACGCGTCGAGCAGGTAGCCGGCGAACACGTTGCCGCTCATGTGCTTCGTGGGCGGCATGTACTTCAGCGGTGCCTCGGGGAACAGCTCGCGGACGAGCAGGGCGTGCGCGAGTTCGAGGCGGAACGAGTCGGGGATGTCGGGGTTGATCTCGAAGGCGTGGCCGAGGCCGAGCTGCCACGGCTGGAGACCGGCCTCGAGCCCGAAGCGCTCGTTGAGCAGCTGGCTGACGATGACGGTGTGTGCCGCGTCGACCGCGTCTGCGGTGGTGAGGTAGTTGTCCTCGCCGGTGTTGATGACGATGCCGGCGCGGGCGTGGATCGCACGCGAGAAGCGCTGGTCGATGAACGTCCGCTGCGGGTTGATGTCGCGGAAGATGATGCCGTACATGCAGTCGTTGAGCATCATGTCGAGCCGCTCAAGTCCAGCCAGAGCTGCGATTTCCGGCATGCAGAGCCCGGATGCGTAGTTGGTCAGCCGCACATAGCGGCCGAGCTCTCGACTGACGTCGTCCAGCGCCGCGCGCATCAGGCGGAAGTTCTCCTGCGTGGCGTAGGTGCCGGCGTAGCCCTCGCGCGTCGCGCCTTCCGGCACGTAGTCGAGCAGGCTCTGGCCCGTGCTCCTGATGACGGCGACGATGTCGGCGCCTTCACGCGCGGCGGCCTGCGCTTGCGGGATGTCCTCGTAGATGTCCCCGGTGGCGACGATCAGGTAGATCCACGGCTTGGGCGGGTCGCCGAGTTTGGCGAGCAGCTTGTTGCGGTCACGCCGGTTGCGGTCGATCCGGACGAAGCCTGTGCCCACGGCCTTGCGTGCAGCCTTCGCCGCGCGCTCGGCGTCCTTGCCCGTCGGCAGCGCGAAGCGCACTCCCCCAGTGGCTGCCTTCTCGGCCATCGCCACGAGGTCCGTGTGCTCGCCGCTCGCGAGCGCGTGCCAGACCGGCAGCGCGACGCCGTACTCGAGACCGACCTGCTCCCTCACCGCATCGACCAGGTGGTTCACCCATGGCATCCCGGTGGCGTCGGCACCGGTGACTCCGGCAAGCCTCAGCGTGGCGCGCTCCACGGAGACCGTGGTGTGGGTGTGCGCCAGCTTCTCGACTGGGGCAGCGGCCTTGCGCGCGAGCGCCCTGGCCCTGCGGACCACGGCCGGGTCGAGGCCGAGCTTGGTCTGTGGCACGGGGAACCTTCCGGCAGAGACGCTGCTGAGAGGGAGATCCTACGGCCTAGGCATCTTCTGAGCGGAAGATCGGCTCGCCGCGGAGCACCGTCAGTCGACAGGTCGGGGCTGGGGTGTCCGCGCCGTACTCGCCGTCCCAGACCGCGAACGTGGCGGGCGACCCAGCCACGAGGACGCCGGACGCGTCGTCTCCGGCAGCGCGCCACCCTCCGACAGTGTGGGCGGTGAAGGCCTGCTCCACGGTGATCGCGTGGTGCCCGGTGCGGTGCTGGACCGCCGCCCCGACGGCACCCCAAGGGTCGAGCGGGGTGACAGGGGCATCGGATCCGAAGGCGAGCTCGACACCGGCATGGGCCATCTCGGCGAACGGGTTGAGCTTGCCGGCCCTCCAAGCGCCGAGTCGTTCGGCATACATGCCGTGGCGACCGCCCCAGGCGGCGTCGAAGGCGGGCTGAACGGAGGCGACGACGCCGAGGCGGGCGAGTACGGCGATCTCCCGCTTGCCCACGAGCTCGACGTGCTCCAGGCGGTGGCGAGCCT
>JAVEEJ010000128.1 GCA_030840515.1 Frankiaceae bacterium
TCGGGACCTGTGCCACCTGAAGTCACTCGACCGCATCACCGACGACGCCCAGCTGCTCACCTCCGAGCTTGTGTCCAATGCTGTGCGCTACTCCACCGACCAGGTCACCGTGCGGGCATCCAGCGCATTCGACGGGCTGACGGTCACGGTTACCGACGACGGGCAGGTCCCCACCGCCCCCAACGCGCTCCGCCGGTCACCGGCGTCGCTGCCGACCGTCACCTCCGAGCAGGGCCGCGGGCTCTACCTCGTCGACCGGCTCGCCGCCGACTGGGGCAGCGGCGAGCACACCGTATGGTTCCGTCTTGCCTGACGGCGCGCCGTGAAGGTTGGCTTGCTCGCCCCGCCTTGGGTCCCCGTTCCCCCTCCCTCCTACGGCGGCACTGAGGCCGCGGTAGACCGGCTGGCTCGCGGGCTTGTTGCCGCCGGGCACGAGGTGCTCCTGTTCGCGACCGGCGACAGCACCTGCCCGGTGCCGATGGTGCAGGGAACGCTGCCCGCCCATCGCCAGATCGGTGACACCACGGTCGAGCTCGCGCACGTCATCCGTGGGCACGACAGCCTCTCGACGTGCGACGTCGTCCACGACCACACGCTCGCCGGGCCGGCGATCGGCCGCCGCCGCGGCGCGCCCCCGATGGTGACCACCAGCCACGGGCCTTTCACCCCCGAGGTCAGCGACGTCTACCGCTCCTTCGCGCGCCGCGTCCCGATCATCGCCATCTCTCACGCACAGGCTGTGGAGGCGTCGCTGCAGGGGATCCAGGTGAGCCGGGTGATCCACCACGGGCTCGACGCCGAAGAGGTCACTCAGGGCAAGGGCGGTGGCGGCTACCTGCTCTGCCTCGGCCGGATGCACCCGAACAAGGGCGTAGACGTTGCCGCCCGTGTCGCCCGCGCTGCTGGCTGGCCGCTGAAGATCGCCGCCAAGATGCGCGAGCCCGACGAGCACCGGTGGTTCAAAGACGTCGTCGAGCCGCTGCTCGGTGGGAACATCGAGTACATCGGCGAGCCGGGGCGCAGCGACGTGCTCGAGCTGCTCGAGCACGCCGACGCAGTGCTCAACCCCATCAAGTGGTCGGAGCCCTTCGGCCTCGTCATGGTGGAGGCGCTGGCCGCCGGCACGCCGGTCCTCGCGTTCCCCCACGGTGCAGCGCCCGAGATCATCGAGCACGGCGTGACCGGTTTCCTATGCCCGGACGAAGCGACGATGGTCGCGCATGTCGCCGAGCTCGAGACTCTGGACCGGGACGCCTGCAGGGAAGCCGTGCTCACCCGCTTCTCAACCGTCCGCGTGGTCGAGGACCACCTGGCGCTCTATCAGCGGGTCATCGAGCGGGCACCCGGCCGTGCGGTGGTCGACGAGGCTAGGGCGCGAGCTCCACGCCCCTCGGAAGACCGCTGACCTCTAGAGCACCGGCGCCCCGGCGGATCCTGACCCGACCCCCACCGAGGGACAGCGACACGTCGTCCGCGAAAGCCCCCTCCGCGACGGGGTCGATCCGCACCACACCCTGGTCCAGTCGAGGGTCCAAGCGGAGCAGGGTGCGCAGCAGCAGCAGCGGCGCCGCCGAGGACCAGGCTTGTGGCGAACAGGAGGTCGGGTAGGCCACCGGCACCGGCAGCTCACTCCGGTCGAGCCCGGCGTAGAGCTCGGGCAGCCGTCCCGCGTTCGCGCACGAGGCGTCGAGCAGCCCCTCGATCAGACGTCGTGACTCGTCCACGAAGCCGTAGCGCATCAGACCGGCCGCGGCGATCGCCGTGTCGTGCGGCCACACCGACCCGTTGTGATAGCTGAGCGGGTTGTAGCGGGCCATCTGCGTCGAGAGGGTCCGCAGCCCCCAGCCGCTCGACATCTCGGGTGAGAGCAGCCGCTCCGCGACGGCGCCGGCGCGGCTCTCGTCGACGATCCCGGTCCAGAGGCAGTGGCCCACGTTGCTGGCGAGGGCATCGACGTGGCGCTTGTCCGCGTCGAGAGCGAGGGCATACCAACCTCCGGCGTCGATCCAGAAGTCGCGGTTGAAGGCTGCCTTGAGCCGCTCGGCCTTCGCGCGGCAGCGGGTGGCGGTCGGCAGGTCGGCTCGCTGGTCAGCCAGCTCTGCGCGCGCCAGGTAGCCGGCGTACACGTATCCCTGCACCTCGGCCAACGCGACGGGAGCCCTTGCGAGAGTGCCGTCAGCTGAGTTGATGCCGTCCCAGGAGTCCTTCCACCCCTGGTTCGCCAGCCCGTCCGGCGTGAGCCGCTCGTACTCGACGTACCCGTCGCCATCGGGATCACCGAAGGTCTCGATCCACTCGATCGCGCGGTCGACGTGCGGGAGCAGCGCGTCGATCACCGACCGCGAACCACCCCATCGGCTGAGCTCGCCCACCATCATGACGAACAGCGGTGTGGCGTCGGCTGTGCCGTAGTAGATGTGGCCGTCGTCGAGGTCGACGGCCGCGTTGGAGCTGAACCTCACCTCGTGCAGGATGCGCCCGGGTTGCTCCTCCGTGGCGGCGTTCTCGGACGCGCCCTGCAGACGGGCGAGCGTCTGCAGCACGCCCACCGCGAGACTCGGGTCGACGAGCAAGGACATGTAGGAAGTCAGCAGCGAGTCGCGGCCGAACAGGGCCATGAACCACGGTGCCCCCGCCGCGACGACCGGTGATCCGGGATGCCGCGGGTCTTCGATGATCAGCGAGCCCACGTCGTCGACGGCGCGCTCGAGCGCCGCGGCCAACCGCGGGTCACCCAGATGCAGCTGAGGAGCCTCGCGGCGCAGACCGGCCAGCCGCTTCGAGGGTCGCGACGCGGTGGGCAGCTCGCCGCAGCAGTGCTGCAGCTCGACGTCCTGCCCATCCACGGCCATCGTCACCTCGAGACACACCGACCACACGCCTCGGGCTGGAACGACCACGTCCCACGACAGGCCCTTGCCGTCTGCCAAGCCGGGTGCTCCGCAACGCTGAGTCATGTGCACGTCGCGCCGCACTCCCGAGCGGACGGCGCTCGCGTCCAAGGCGGTCTCGTGAAGCATCACGTCAGCGGCGGGATCCGCGCGGCCGGCCTTCACCGCGAACAGGTCGGCGAAGTCGCTCTCGACCCGCAGCTGCACGGCATGGGCGAGCGGTACGTCGGAGTAGTTGTGCAGCTCGATGTCCTCGCGCATCCCGGAGCCCACCCATCGACGCCGGACCACGAGCAGCGTGCTCTCCTGCCCGGCCTCGGGAGCCAGCCGCGACACGAACGTCGCGGCATACGGCTCCGTGATGCTCACCGACAGCGGCTCGAGGGGTCGGGCATCGAGTGACAGCCGCCACCCGCTCACGACTCGGGTGTCCAGCACGAACAGTCCGTCAGCACCGCCCGGGCGGATGTCCCCGGCACGACCCGACAGGCAGAAGGAGGAGCCCTCGACGATGGTGACCAATCCACCGGGCTGCTCCAGGCTCACCGGCTCGCCGCTGAAGGTCCACTCAGCTTGTGCAGGCACGCCGGGATTCCGGTCTGGGCGTCGTTCGGCTCACGCTCTGGCGCGTCGACTCTCGTACATCACGCGGTCCGCGCGAGCGATCACGTCGTCGAGCTCCTCGTCCGGGTGCAGCTGAGCCAGTCCGACGCTGAAGGAAGCGCCGTCCACGGCGGCCGCAAGGTCGTCGAGGACCTGCACGAACCGAGCTGTGACATCCGTGACGCGCGAGTCCGGGAGCCCGCAGACGAACTCGTCACCGCCGTAACGCACCACGATGTCATAGGGTCTCAACGCACTTCGCAGCGCGAGCGCCACAGCGCGCAGGAGATCGTCACCGGCGGCATGACCGTGCTCGTCGTTGACCCGCTTGAGGTGGTCCACGTCAAGGAAGGCGACGACGAGCGGCTCCTTGGCTCGATGCGCACGGGCCACCGCACTGAGCAGCTGATCGCGTCCCGGCGAGCGTTGGAGGGCACCGGTGAGGTCGTCCCGATAACTGGCCTCCAGGTAGCGCTGTGCCCGGCCGCGGTCCAGGGCGGCCTCGCGGCGGTCAAGGGCAGCGGCGGCGCGATCCCGGGCGGCGAGCATCCTGTCGGAGGTGACCCGGGCCGCCTCCACGTCGGATACTCCTTCAAGCGGAGCGAGCCCCTCCGCCACCTGGTCGCGGTGCTCGGCAGCGCTGTCGCGGCGGAGTGCGGCGGCGTCGCGCTCGCTCGCTGCCAGGTCCAACGTGTCCGGCTCGGACGAGTCCGCTTCGACGACCGCTACCGGGTCGGGGACTGACCTCAGACTGTGTCTCAAGTCTCGCCTCCCGTGCCTGTTGGCGACGGTTGCGGGGACCTGGCAGCCAATCGATGCTCAGGGACAACCTACGCTCGGTACGGCCGAACAGCCATAGATCGGCCAAGGCGACTATCGAACCGGCACGAATCGGACCTTCGACCCCGGCTGCAGTAGCGCGGGCGGCTCGGACTCAGCGTCGAACAGGACCAGATCCGTGCGCCCCAGCAGCCTCCAGCCACCGGGGGAGGCTGTCGGGTAGATCGCGCACCAAGATCCTGCGATGGCCACACTTCCGGCCGGCACGGACGGCCGCGGCGTGACCAACCGCGGGGTCTCGAGCCGTGGATGGAGTCCGCGACAGTAGGGGAAGCCGGGAGCGAAACCGATGAAGGCCACCGTGTAGGTGCTTGCGCTGTGCAGCGCGATCACCTCGTCGCTGTCGAGCCCGTTGATGTCGGACAGGTCCCGGCCGTCGTAGTGCACGGGAACTTCGACAAGCACTCCGGGAGACGAGTACGGCGGCAACTGCGCCGACAGCACGCGCTGCACTGCCTGGTGTGCTCCCGGACCGACGACCAGCACCGTGCGCGCGGCGGGGACGACGTCCTGCACGCCGTCGGCTCCCTGCAAGGCCGCCCACACGCGCAACGGCTCGTCATGCTCGACAAGGACGGCGTTCTCGCCGTAGCGCCGGATGGCGTGCTCGGACATCAGGCGAAGGGCGCGAGCTCGACACCGGCCGCGTTCAGTGCTGCGCGCACTGCAACCGCGATGTGCACGGCACCAGGAGTGTCACCGTGGACGCAGAGGCTGTCGACGTCACCGGAGCGGGCCATCGCCACCGCGCGCCGGGCCACCTCCTGAGGGTCGTCGATCACTGCACCGGGTTGTGACCGCGGCCTCAACCGCGGACCGTCGTACTCGCGATCCGGAAAGCCTTCGCGGACCACGCGGACACCGGTGGCCGCAGCCTTTTCGAGCGCCACAGAACCGGGGAGCCCGAGCAGCGGAAGCCCGGCTCGCTGAGCAGCGGTGACGACTGCACCGGCCTGGAGCTCGTCATGCACGACGCGGTTGTAGAGCGCGCCGTGCGGCTTGATGTAGACGACCTCCGCAAAGCCCGCGAGGGCACCGATCTGATAGCGGATGTCCGCGGTCAGGTCCGCTGCGGAGACGTCGAGGTCGCGACGACCGAAGCCGACGAGGTCGCGGTAACCGACCTGCGCACCTACGCGCACCCCGCGAGCTGCTGCGAGCTCCGCGACCCGCGACATCGTCGACGGGTCGCCGGCGTGGAAGCCGCAGGCCACGTTCGCACTCGTCACGACGTCAAGCAGTGCCTCGTCATCGGTCAGCCGCCACGGCCCGAAGCCCTCACCGAGGTCCGCGTTCAGGTCGATCACCACGGATCGATCCTGCCGTGCGATGCTGCCGGAGACGAGAGGGGGCCGGAGATGGCAGACAGCCCGTGGCCCACGATCCACGCCGAACGCGCCGCCTTGGCCGAGGACCTGGCGACTCTGCGGCCCGAGCAGTGGCAGACCCGCTCGCTCTGCGACGGCTGGTCGGTGCATCAGGCGCTTGCGCATCTGGTGGCCACCGCGCGGTTGACGCCGCCGAAGTTCTTCGGCCAGCTGGCCAGCAGCGGGTTCAGCTTCGAGAAGTTCAGCGCGAAGAACATCGCCGCCCACAGCGCCGGCGGACCCGCGGCGACGCTCGCCGAGTTCAGGTCTGCGGAGACTGCGACCACGTCGCCGCCCGGCCCGAAGGACAGCTGGCTGGGGGAAACCCTCGTGCACTCCGAGGACATCCGTCGTCCGCTCGGGATCAAGCGCGAGTACCCGCTTCCCTGGGTCACGCGCGCGATCGAGTTCTACAGCGGGTCGAACGTGC
>JAVEEJ010000055.1 GCA_030840515.1 Frankiaceae bacterium
CGACTTCCCTGAAGGCGTCGAGGCCCCCGTCGAGTCGGTCGTGCACGGCAGCGCGCCGAACATCCTCGTCGCGTCCACGGCGCCGACGGACGGCTCGCCCCCGGAGGTCTACCACTTCCACATCGCCGACGGCGGCTGGGATCCGCTGACACCCGCCGGCGTGACGACGCCGTTCCACGTCAGTGCCGACCTGCGCTACCAGCCCACGTTCTACGGGGTTTCGGCTGCCGCGGTCTGGCGCTACTCGGGCGATGAGATCGAGCCCGGTCCACCGGCACCGCTGCCGATCGGTCCGGCGTTCACCGACCCCGCGCAGCCGGATCCGGTCGTCGACATGACTCCTGGAGCGCTGACCGTTCAGCTCGGGCCCGGTCAGAGCCGGCAGGTGCACCTCGACCTGTCCGTGCCGCCGCGTCCCCGTCGGGTTGACCTCTACTTCCTGCTCGACACGAGCAAGTCGATGGACGACGTCATCGCGCGGCTGCGCGACTCGCTCAACCAGACGATCGCCACACTCCAGGCCGACGGCGTCGACCTGTGGGCTGGCCTCGGCATCTACAAGACCGAAGGGGACCCGCCGCGCTACCAGCGGATCCAGGACCTGCGGCCGGCGGGCCTACTCGCTGCGGCTCTCAAGAAAGTCAGCGCCACGGGTGGTGCGGGCAACGAGACGATGATGATCGCGCTCGAGCAGGCACTCACCGGCAAGGGTGAGCCCAATCAGGTCGCCCCGGTCGGTTCCCTGTGCGACGTGGCGCCGCAGAGCCAGGGATGCTCGATCGCCCCGGGCCAGCAGGCCGACTTCCGCAGCGGTTCGCTGCGGGTCGTCGTACACGCCACCGACTCACCCTTCCGCAACCCCAAGGGCACGCGGGAGAACAACGAGAAACCCCCTCGTCCGGACATCCTCGGGCTGGCCCGCGACTACGCGGCGAGCGGCGTGCACGTGATCGGCATCGAGGGGAAGGCCGACAACGACCAGGAGCACGCGGCGCAGTACGCCGACGCGCGACTCCTTGCACGGGGCACCTTGGCGCTCGCTGGACCTCGTGGCGCTGACTGCAACGGAGACGGGCAGCTCAGCGCCGTGCACAGCGAGAACAACCCCGAGCTCGAAGAACCACACCAGGGCGAGCCCCTGGTGTGTCCGAGCACCGGTGCCGGCGCCGCGCCCATGATCTTGTCGCTGCTCCGCGCGCTGCCGACCGAGGGGTTCGTGCACACGGCGGTCAGCGACCCCAGCGGCTTCGCCACCGGCGGCGCCGCGGTGGACCGGCTCGACCTCGCCGCCCCGCACGCGCTGCACCGCGACCTCACCCTCACCTGCGGAGTCGGCACCCCGGGCACCGGGACGGTCACCGTCAGCGGGGGCGTCGACCAGGGCCCCCTGAGCCGGTCCGTCATCACCGTTGACTGCGCCAGCCTCCCCGTGACTCCGCGCCAGAACTTCCCGCCCGTCGTGCCGCCGCTGTTCCCCAACCCGGGGCTGCCGCCGGTCCCGGCGAACCCGCCGCCGGCCGCCCAGGTGCAGGGACAGGTGCAGGCGCAGTCCCAGGCACAGGCGCAGGGGGCCGCGGGTTACGTCGAGCAGGAGCAGGAGCAGCTGCAGTTCGTCGGCCAAGAGGCAGGCTTCATGCTGCCGGACGAGGACAAGGTGACTCAGCTCGCCATGAGCAGCCGCGACCAGGAAGAGCGCGTGGCGCGGGCGCTGCTGGGTGCCGCGCTGCTCGCGGCGTCCGTGGCCGGAGCGGTGGGCTACCGACGCCGGTTCGCCGCGCACCCCGCCGTACGCGTGTCCCGCGTCTGATGGTTCCGCCGCGGGCCGGCGGGTAGGCGCGCCAGATGGCCGCCGACTCCGAGAAGCTCACCGTCGCCGTGACCGGACCCACCGGCACGTTCGGGGCCGGACTGATGCCGCTGCTCGTCGCCGACCCGCGCGTGGAGCGGGTGGTAGGCGTGGCACGCCGTCCGTTCGATCCCGTCGAGCGCGGCTGGACGTCGATGACGTACCAGCAAGGCGACGTGCGCGACGCCGAGGCGTTGGCGACGGCGTTCACCGGTGCTGACGTGGTGGTTCACCTGGCCTTCCTCATCACGGGGACCGCTGGCCGCGAAACGACGCGCGAGGTCAACGTCGAGGGCACGCTCAACGCCTTTCGGGCCGCGGCAGCCGCGGGTGCCAAGCGGTTCGTCTACGCATCGTCGGTTGCGGCGTACGGCTTCCACCCCGACAACCCGGTAGGCATCCGCGAGGAGTGGCCGGTGCGTCCGGCCAAGAAGCTGTTCTACGCGCAGGAGAAGGCCGAGCTCGAGCAGCTGCTGGGCGACGAGGTCGCGGCACACCCCGGACTCGCGCTCTACGTCCTGCGGCCCTCGATCGTCGTCGGGCCGAACTTCATCGGCGGCAAGCAGTTGATGCCGAGCTGGCTGGGCGGGCTGGGCGTGGCCATCAACAGCTGGCTGGCCTCGCGTTCCGGTGTCGGCCGCCTGCCAGTCCCGGTGCCGGTTGTCGTCCCCGGCATCAGCCTGCAGCTGGTCCACGAGGCTGACGTGGGAGAGGCGCTGCTGCAGTGCGTCCTCGGTGCCGGTCCACCGGGCGCCTACAACATCGCGGGAGACGGGCTCGTCACGGTCGCGGAGCTCGCGCGCGAGCTCGGCGCCACCCCGATCGAGCTGCCGGAGTCAGTGACCCGCACGGCGGCACGGTGGGCTTCGCGCGCGCGCCTGCCCGCCTTCGCCGAGTGGGTCGAGGCGGCGAGCCACCCTGCGATCATGGACACGACCAAGGCGAAGGTTGAGCTGGGCTGGACCCCGCGCTACGACGCACTCGAGGCGCTGCGCGCGACCCTTACGGGTGAGTGAGCGAGTACGACGCCGTCAGCAACCGCACGTCGTACTCGCGGCTAGCCGCTGCTACTTGTGCGCCGGACCGACCCACTCCGGGATCGGCGTGCTGGTCGCGGGGACGACCTCCGTGAAGTAGCGCAGCATCCAGTAAGGCGTGAGGTAGTCGATGCCGGGCTCGCGCCAGGTGGCCGGGGCTTGACCGTCGAGCTGGGTCGGCGGGCGCTGCCAGATGAAGTCGGACGGGGGGCGTACGGCGACGGGCAGCGGACCGGCCGCGCGTGGCTTGCCCTTCTCGCTGAGCGGCGGAGCGTCGGGCTGACCCGGGAACCAGGTCACGTCGCCGGCCGGGGTGGCGATGTCGTACTGGTCCTCCGGCACGCACACGATGGACTTGCCGCAGTACTGGCTGTTGTTCACCGCTGCGCCGGTCTCGATGGTGTTGCGGTAGTCGACCCACTGGCGCAGGTGCGTGACCGCCGCATCCAGGCGCGGCTTCTCACCGGACATCGCGTAGGTGATGGCCTCGAAGTGAGCGTTGATGTCGTCTCGGGTGGTCTTGTCCATCACGGCCACGCCGTTGAGGATCAGCTCCCGCTCGGCACCGCTGGTGGTGCGCAGCAGGTTGAAAGCCGTGAGGTGGTGCAGGTTGAACTTGTAGTAGCCGTCGTTCGGCTGCGCGGAGTCGACCTCCATCGACGGGCCAAGCTCCGGACCCTGGTTGGCGAACTCCTCGGCCCACACGCCGTCCCACTTCGCCTTGGTGACCGCGTCGCCGACGAGATCGACCACGTGGCGAACCGCATTGGTCAAGTTGAGCCGCGCCATCGGCACGTAGACGAACAGCGGCGAGATGGCGCCGTCGAAGTCGTGCTGCGGCGAGACGTAGCCCCACGGCCGCGGGTAGTTCCAGCCGTACTTGAGCAGGAAGTCGCCCATCTTCACGAGGTCGTCGCGAAGCATGGTGCGCATCGCGGGGTCGTCGGTGGAGACGAGGTCGAAGGCGGTCAGCATCCCGAACGTGGTGCCGGCATAGGTGTCGCGGCTCGGTGACGCCTCACACCAGTAGTCCTTGCCGTCCTCCCACTTGAAGGGCCCGACGACGCGGTCGTCCGCACCGTTGTCGTGGATGCCGAGCGGGTCGCCGACGGTGGTGCAGGCGCGCATCAGCATGCCGGGCTCGCCCTTGATGACGCCGCCGCCGAAGTCGACCGGGTGCTTGCTGTTGCCGGGGTCGACGGTCGGGGGAACCTTGGTCGTGGTCTGCCAGGCCGCGGCGATGTTCACGTTGCGGTGGAAGGCGGCCACCATTTGGCGCGCGCGGCCCAGCGCCTGGTCGCGCTGCGCGGTCCAGAAGGCCTCCAGCTGGGCGCGCTCGGCGTCGCTGAGCCCGTCGTGCTTCGTCGCGTCGCTGTGCTTGACCAGGTCGGCGAGCTTGGCCTTCGCGGTCGCGTAGCGGAAGGACTCGCCACCCAGGTAGACGCCGGTCCACAGGCCGCTGTCGCCGTAGCCGCCCGCTCCGGTGATGTCACCGGGGAGCTTCTCGGCCGTCGCGTAGTTCATCGCGACCATGAAGCCCTGGTGCAGGTGGTCGGTGCCGTTGGCCTCGAGCTCGAGGGCGGTGCTCAGGTCGGCGCCGCAGGCGAGCGGACCAGGACAGGGCTCGTACGCCGTCCCGGTCTTGGCCGAGCTGGCCGGAGCCACGGCGACGAGTACGGCGACGGCGGTGCCGGCCAGCAGGGCGCGCTTCATGACACGAATGTAGGGGTCTCATACAAACCCGGCAAGGGGCTCATCGTCGGCAGGGGCACAGCCCTTCAACGACGGCCCGGCGTGGGCGTCGCGGGTTGGTCCACCCGGGGCGAGCCCAACAGTGGCGAAATCAGTGCGAACCTTCGGTCCGCGTGGGTCGTCGTTGGGCAAATGGATCACCAGAGGGGGGACGATGACCGACCTCGGCTTGGCGGTGTCGGTGCCCGCCGACGCTAGCTCTGCCGAGACCCGGCATCCCGCGATGCGCTCGGCGTCCGCCGAGCGGAGCACCGAGTTCGCGGCCTTGTACGACGCCACCTTTCGGGAGCTGTCCGGCTACTGCGCAGCCTTGCTGCAGGACGACCACCTCGCCGCGGACGTCGCTCAGGAGGCCTTCGTGCGGCTCTACTCGCGGTGGCGCACGGTCCGTCAGCCGCGCGGCTTCCTCTTCGTGGCGGCGACCAACATCATCCGCGACGAGTGGCGCCGCCGGGGGCGTGCCCGCACCTTCCTCGACGCCTCGGGTCCGCTGGTCGCCGAGGCCGCTCCCGCCTCGGACCTGACCGCGCTGGACGACGCGATCCTGCGCCTGCCCAAGCGGGAGCGGGAGGTGGTCGTGCTGCACCTGATCGCCGACCTTCCGCTCGCCGAGGTGGCCCGCCTGACCCACACGCCGCTCGGCACGACCAAGCGCCGGCTCTTCGACGCGCGCAGACGGCTGCGACACGACTGGACGGACGAGACATGATCGAGACCCGCCCGAGCTGGACCCCTGGTCCGCCCCCGCCCGCCGATGGACTTCGGGAGGCCTTCCGCCGCGCGGACCAGCGACGCGCAGGCAAGGCACTGGGGCTGACGCTTCCGACCCTGGCCGCGGTCGCGGCCGTGATCGTCGCCTCGCTTCCGGGCGTCAACACCTCTTCGCTCCGGGTCACTCCGGCCGACGGAACCAGCGGCTCGCCGGTCGCCCAGGCACCCGTCGCAGCTCAGCCGACGAAGGCGCCCTCGCTTCCCGGGCAGGCGGGTGCCAGCGGACAGGTCAGCGCGGTCGACCCCCCGAAAGCCCAGGGCCCCGCTGTGGCCAAGCCGGGCGGCACCACCCACATCGGCCAGGCGGCGCTTCCGCAGTTCGGCTTCGACGCCGCGCGGAGCGCGCGGGCAACAATGGACCTCCGCAGCCCACGTCACCCCGACATCGACGGCAGCTCGCTGAGCGGTGGTCGCACCTACCGTGGCCTGTGGATCGTCACCTCCCGCGGCGCCGTCGCGGCGGCCGTGCTCGAGATCGTCCGCGCAGACGGAAGCGCCGGCCGCCGCTACACCACAGCTGCCGGTGTGCTCCCGGCTGGCCACTACAACGTCTACGTCCTCGGCGACGCGCCGGTGCGGGTCAGCGTGCCGCTCGCCGCGGGGGAGGGTGGCCTGAAAGTGCACGCCAGCCGGGCTGTCGTGTCCACC
>JAVEEJ010000174.1 GCA_030840515.1 Frankiaceae bacterium
GTGGACGTCCCCTGTGGAGTCGTGGCTACTGCTTCGCCACCTGGATGATGAGGTCAACCTCACCGGTGTGCATGAGCAGGTGCGACATCGTGGGCCGCGCCAGCAGGATGCCGACCGGCACGTCGACCAGTCCCTGGACCTGTGGGCCTGCTCACCAGCGGCGCGCTCTGCCTGTTGGGCCTTGTCGGCCCTGCCTTCAATGTCCTGGCGTGGCGCGGGATAGGCGTCTTCGGTATTGCCGTCGTGTTGCGTGTCTCGCGCCAAGTCGCGCGTTTGCACCGACGGCCGTTGGCCCGGCCTCGTACGAGGCGCACCCAGACGCGCCGCTGACATCTGGCCTCCAGGGGTCACCCTCGCTGATCGGCGTGAGCAGTCGAGGAGATCAGCGCACCCCGCGGCGCGATGGCGTGTAGGCCGGCGCTGGAGCGAAGATGTCAGGCAGGCTGTCAAGGAAGCCACAACCGGCGACGTGGTACCCGGAGACCTCCCCTGAGGCTACGTCGAGCACCGTGCTGCGCTCGGTCTCAGCGGTGTACGCCGGCCAAGTGGGCACGCCTGGTCCGTTGGGGTCTCCGGTCTTCGCGAAGTCGGTCCAGTACGTGGCCATTCGACCCGCCAGCAAGTCCTCGCCAGGGGTGAACGTGTAGCCACCGAGCAAGCTGCCGTCGTGCCAGAGGACCGGGTCGTCGAGGAAGTGGGCCGCCCGGAACGAGGCCAGCTGGGGGTCGTTCTCGTAGCGGTGGGTGTAGAGGTAACGGAAGACCGGCCCCCGCCCGCCGAGCGCCACCCTGCGCATGGGGCAGGTGTAGACCGCGTCAGTTATCAGCCCGATCGTTGCCCAATACGCAGAGTCGAAATCCGACGAGGGGTAGAGGCTGCGCGCTCGCCGCCCGTTCTGCGGCCCAACGAGGCCGTTCGTGTCACGCACCCAGAGGTTCGTCGAGTACTTCTCGCCCGGCGCTTGTGGAGGGAGGAAGAATGCCGCCTCCTCCCGGTTGGACCCCAGCAGCAAAGGGATGCGCAGGGGGTCGCTGGCAAACAGCTCCAGAGGCGACCGCGGCAACACACGCCCACCTGTCCACGGGGCCACGTCCTCGAAGCCGCCGGCCTCGACGACGTCCTGGACCGGCTTTGCTCGCAGGCAGGCGATCACGTCGGGAGCGGACGAGCAGCCGAGGCGGTCAGCCAGTCCCACGCCCAGCTGCTCGGCGTCGTTGATCCGGCCCGCACCTCGCGCTGCATAGAAGGACTCGGTCTGTGCGGCCAGCTTGGAGATGAGCCCGCGTCCTAGCGGCGAGGCTGCGAGGGCGACAGCGTCGAAGGAGCCGGCAGACTCTCCGAAGAGCGTGACGTTGGCCGGGTCTCCTCCGAACGCAGCAATGTTGTCGTGGACCCAGTGGAGTGCGGCGAGCTGGTCGAGCACGCCGTACTCGCCCGACGAGCCGCCGTTTTCCGCGGAGAGCGCGGGGTGACCCACGAACCCGAGGGCGCCCAACCGGTAGTGAACGTTGACGACGATGACACCGCGGCTAACGAACGCCGAGGTGTTGTCGTAAGGGGTGTAATACCAATTGGCTCCGCCGTGCAGGTGCACCATCACGGGCAGGCGCGCGCCGCCACTGGTGGAGGGCGCCGAGATGTCGACGAACAGGCAGTCCTCAGCGCCCTCAGGCTGACTTGCAAGGAACGGGCACGGGGGCGCGAAAGACGTTGCGTCGCGTGTGCCGGCCCACGGGATGGCCGGCGCCGGTGGACGCCAACGGCGGTCGCCGGTAGGGGGCGCTGCGTAGGGAACCCCTCGCCACTGGTTCTGCCCGTCGACGGTTACGCCCTGGACAGCACCGGCGGTCGTCGCGACGACCAAGCCGGGGTCCGCGACCGCGGCAGACATGTTGGACACCGGAAGCAGTAGGCAGACAACCGCCGCCGCCAGGTTGCGAAGTAGGCGCAAGGGGATCACCGCTCACATAGCCGTCAGGAGGTCAGACGGCCCCACCCCCGCAGGAGTCATGCTTGTGAGGTAGCCACGGTCATGTCAAGGCTGGGTCGCCCACCTAGCGTCGGGCCACCTGGATGATGAGGTCGACCTCACCGGTGTGCATGAGCAGGTGCGACATCGTGGGCCGCGCCAGCAGGATGCCGACCGGCACGTCGACCAGTCCCTGGACCTCTTCCAGCGCCCCGTCGGTGGCGTAGGCGGGCCGCGCGCTCTGGCGTCCAAGGAAGTCCGGCACGGGGGCGTCGAGATCCTCGGGGGACAAGGTCGCCACCCACTCGCTGGCAATGGCGAAGACGGCATCGCTGTAGGCGACGAGTACGTCGGAGTGCACCTGCGATGCGGCCTCGGTGGCCTGCTGCTCGGAGAGCGCGGTGCCGAAGCCGAACCGCTGCGGGTCGGGCAGCTCGCCGAAGCGCGGCTCGTCGGCGAGCTCGGGCGCCACGCGGATGCAGGTGTTGACCGCCCAGTCCACGGTTCTGGGCATGTGCCAGAGGGTGAGACCCAGGGGGCTGGTGCCCGGCAGCAGCGGCGTTGCCCAGTCCAGGCCAGCCGCGTCCTCGATGAGCCCTCGTGTCATCCCAGCCAACGCGTCTACCCGATTGCGGAGCAGCTGCACTGCCTCCATCGCGACCTCCCCTCGGTATCGCCAGTCTGCCCCAGCCACGCGGTGGAGGTGAAGGCCGTTCTGGGAGGATGCGCGCGTCGCCTGTGACGAGAGGGATGAGATGCCGCGGGAGTTCAGCAAGGTCGGGGTCGTGGGACTGGGCACCATGGGTGCAGGCATCGCGGAAGTGCTCTCGCGTGCAGGCATCGAGGTCATCGGCGTCGAGGTCGGCGACGAGGCACTCGCCCGTGGCAAGGGCCACGTCGAGCACTCGACCGCGCGTGCCATCAAGCGGGGCAAGCTGACCGAGGCCGAGCGCGAGGAGATCTTCGGGCGGATCAGCTTCACCACCTCACTCGCCGACCTGGCGGACGCCGAGCTCGTGGTGGAGGCGATCCCGGAGCGGCTCGAGCTCAAGACTGCGCTGTTCGCCCAGCTCGACCAGATCTGCGGCGCCGAGACGATCCTCGCGTCCAACACCTCATCGTTGTCCGTCACCGAGATCGCCGTGTCGACCCAGCGGCCGTCACGCGTGATCGGGATGCACTTCTTCAACCCGGCCCCGGTGATGAAGCTCGTCGAGGTCATCAAGACCGTGGTCACCGACCCCGGCGTGGTCGAGGACGTCGAGGCGCTCTCACAGCGGCTCGGCAAGGTCGACGTGACGGTCGGGGACAAGGCCGGCTTCATCGCTAACGCGCTGCTGTTCGGCTACCTCAACCACGCCGCGTCGATTTCCACCCGGCAGGAGTAGCCCGCCACGAACAACCACGCGGCGGGGTTGAGGTATCCCAACAGCACCGCGTTATCGATTAAGCCCGCCATGTACCCCACC
>JAVEEJ010000246.1 GCA_030840515.1 Frankiaceae bacterium
TGCACCTCGCCGTGCCGGACCAGGTGCACAAGAGTGCGCGTCATGTCGCGACCATGGCCGCGGCCTTCGCCGCGTGGGGCAGCGCCTCCGCGATCCTGGACACCGCAGCGTCGTCGTGCGCCCCGCTGACGAACCAGGCCTCGAACGCGGACGGCGGCAGGTAGACACCGTGGTCGAGCATGGCGTGGAAGAACGCGGCGAACTGGCTCACCGACTGGCGCTGGGCGGTGTCGTAGTCGCGCACATCAGCGCCTACGAAACTGTGCCCCACGAAGAACAGGCTGAAAAGGTTCCCGGCCCGCTGCAGCCGATGTGCGACACCCTCCTCCGCGAGCGCCTCCGATGCCAGCCGCCCCACTGTCTCGGCGGTTGCGTCGAGGTGCCGGTAGAGGTCGGACCCGCACTCGCGAAGCTGTGCGAGGCCGGCGGCCACCGCGACCCGGTTCCCGGACAGCGTGCCGGCTTGGTAGACCGGCCCGGCCGGTGCGAGCTGACCCATGACCTCGGCCCGTCCACCGAAAGCCGCCGCGGGCAGTCCGCCGCCCATCACCTTGCCGAAGGTCAGCAGGTCCGCGCGCACGCCGTCGATGCCGAACCAGCCCGCCCGTGAGACGCGGAAGCCGGTCATCACCTCGTCGAGGACCAGCAGCGCTCCGTGGGCGTCGCAGATCCGGCGCAGCTCCGCGTTGAAGCCCGGCTGCGGCGGGACGACGCCCATGTTGGCCGCTGCGGCCTCGCTGATGACACAGGCGATGTCGGGCCCGTGCGCCTCGAATGCAGCCGTGACGGCGGCCACGTCGTTGTAGGGCAGCACGATCGTGTCGGCGGTCGTCGCCGACGTCACCCCCGGTGTGCCGGGGATGCCCAGGGTGGCCACCCCACTGCCGGCCGCGGCCAGCAGCGAGTCGACGTGACCGTGGTAGCAGCCGGCGAACTTCACCACCTTCGCCCGTCCGGTGACACCTCGGGCGAGCCGGACCGCTGACATCGTGGCCTCGGTTCCGCTCGAGACCAGACGCACCTGCTCGACCGGCGCGACGCGGTCGATGATCTCCCCGGCCAGCTCGACCTCGCCCGCCGTCGGGGTCCCGAAGCCGGAGCCGTCGGCGACCGCCGCCTGCACGGCTTCGACGACCGCCGGGTGCGCGTGGCCGAGGATCGCCGGGCCCCAAGCGCCCACCAGGTCCACGTACTCGTTGCCGTCGACATCGGTCACGTACGCACCGGAGCCGCTGGCCATGAACACCGGTGTCCCGCCCACTGCGCGGAAGGCCCGCACCGGGGAGTTCACCCCGCCCGGCGTGACGACCTGCGCAGCAGCGAACAGCTCCTCCGATCGACTCACTCGAGCCATCCCGCCGCCTCGACGGCCCAGTAGGTCAGCACGATCTGCGCGCCCGCCCGGCGAATCGAGGTCAACGTCTCCAGGATGGTCCGCTCCCGGTCGATCCAGCCGTTGGCTGCCGCCGCCTCGACCATGGAGTACTCGCCGGAGACCTGGTAGGCCGCGACCGGGACGCTCACGGCGTCGGCGACCCGACGCACGACGTCGAGGTAGCTCGACGCCGGCTTCACCATCACCATGTCCGCGCCCTCGGCGACGTCGAGCGCCACCTCCCGCAGCGCCTCGTCGAGGTTCGCCGGGTCCTGCTGATAGCTCTTGCGGTCACCGGTCAACGAGGACGCGACTGCCTCACGGAACGGCCCGTAGAACGCCGATGCGTACTTCGCCGCGTAGGCCAGGACCGCGATGTCGTCGTGCCCAGCGAGGTCGAGCGCAGACCGAACCGCCGCCACCTGGCCGTCCATCATCCCGCTCGGACCCACGACGTGAACGCCCGACTCAGCGAGCACCACGGCCATCTCCGCGTAGCGCGCGAGTGTCGCGTCGTTGTCGACCGCGCCGTCGGCCGTGAGGACCCCGCAGTGCCCGTGGTCGGTGAACTCGTCCAGGCACAGGTCGGCCATGACGACAGTCGCGTCGCCCACCTCGGCCACGACATCGCGCACCGCGACGGACAGCACTCCGTCGGGGTCGGTCGCGCCCGAGCCGGCGGCGTCCTTGGACGCGGGTACGCCGAACAGCATCAAGCCGCCAACACCCGCGGCGACGGCCTCGACCGCGGCCTTGCGCAGCGTCTCGCGCGTGTGCTGCACGACGCCCGGCATCGCGGCGATCGGTGTCGGCTCGACGGCGCCCTCCCTGACGAACAGGGGGAGCACGAGGTCGGCCGAGGAGACCCGCGTCTGGGCGACAAGTCGCCGCAGCGCCGGGGTCCGGCGCAGTCGGCGCGGTCGCTCGTCGGGGTATCCCGCCATGCCACCTCCCTCGCTAGTGAGCCGTGTTCTGCTGCCTCAGGCCTTGGCCGCGACCCGCTTCGGCGCGACGCCGGTGAGCTTGCTCGCCGGACCGGCCTTCTTCACCGGACGCCTGGCCGGCACCGGCGCGCTCGCCGCGGCCTCGCGCTGGGCGACCGCGTAGTCCGCGAGCGCTTCGACGAGCTCGTTCACCGAAGGCGCGGGGGCCAGGACGTCGACCCGCAGGCCGTGCTCCTCCGCGGTGGCCGCGGTCTGCGGGCCGATGACGGCGACGACGGTCTTGGCATGAGGCTTGCCGGCGATGCCGACCAGGTTGCGCACCGTGGACGACGAGGTGAACAGCACCGCGTCGAACCCACCCGTCTTGATCGCCTCGCGAATCGCCGCGGGCGGCGGCGCTGCGCGCACCGTGCGATAGGCGGTGACGTCGTCCACCTCCCACCCGCGCTCCTTGATGCCCGCGACGAGGGTCTCGGTGGCGATGTCGGCGCGCGGCAGGAAGACGCGGTCGATCGGGTCGAGTACGTCGTCGTAGGGCGGCCACTCCGCCAGCAGGCCCTCGCTCGACTGGTCCCCGGTCGGCACCAGGTCCGGCTTGATGCCCCACGCGGCAAGCGCGGCGGCGGTCTGGTCACCGACCGCCGCGACCTTGACACCCGCGAAGGCACGCGCGTCGAGCCCGTACTCCTCGAAACGCTCGCGGATCGCCTTCACCGCGTTGGTCGAGGTGAACGCACACCACAGGTAGCGCCCGGCGAACAGGCCCTGGATCGCCCGGTCAAGGGTGGCCGGCGTGCGCGGTGGCTCGACGGCGATGGTGGGAACCTCGACCGGCACCGCGCCGTAGGCACGCAGCTGCTCCGACAGCACGCCCGCCTGCTCCTTGGTGCGCGGCACCAGCACCTTCCAGCCGAACAGCGGCTTGGTCTCGAACCAGGACAGCTTCTCGCGGCTGCGCACGA
>JAVEEJ010000259.1 GCA_030840515.1 Frankiaceae bacterium
TGACGAGGCCGCGGGCCTCAATCGCAAGACTCATGGCCGGACCCTACGAGGCGGTGCTGACAGCGGCGGTGCAGAGAGCGCAGGCATGCCCGTGAGACGACCGCGAGCCGCAGGACTCATCGGTGCCCACTGTGGACGAGGTCGAGGACTGTCCCCAGATCGAGTACGGCGACCTCGAAGGAGGCCGCTGCGCCTCAGGGTCGTGTGCATGACGAATGAAGCCATCCTCGAGCGGGTCCGCAAGCTGCTGGCCAAGGCCGAGCACCCGAGCACCCCTGCGGCCGAGTCCGAGGCCTTCTCGGAGAAGGCGGCCGCCCTGATCGCCCGCTACGCGATCGACGACGCGCTGTTGTCCGAGCGCGGCGCGCAGACCGGGGCCCCCGTCGTGCGGACCATGCGCGTCGAAGCGCCCTATGCGCTGCCCAAGTCGGTGCTGCTCAGCCAGGTCGCGAGCGCCCACCGGGTGCGGGTGGTGATCGGCCCAGGCGTCGGCGAGGCCAGCCGGACCTGCAGCCTCGTGGGCTTCCCCGTCGACCTCGAGATGACCGAGCTGTTGTTCACGTCGCTGCTTCTGCAGGCCACGAGCGCGATGCTCGCCGACACCTGCGGTCAGCGGGTTCGGTCGTTCCGCCGCTCCTTCCTGCTCGGCTTCGCCTCCCGCATCGGCACCAGGCTGCGGCAGCTGTCGGCCCAGGCCGTCGCGCAGAGCGAGCCGAGCCAAGGGCGATCCGCGGAGCTGGTCCTGGCCGGACGTGAGCGGCGGGTGGCTGCGGCGCTCGCCGAGCAGTTCCCCCATCTGCGGCCACTACGGCAGGAGATCAGCAATGGACGAGGGCTCAATGAGGGGCGGGCCGCCGCGTCCCGGGCGGACCTCGGAGCGGCGCAGCGCCGCTTCGCACCGAGCCGGGACGAGATCGGCGCGTAGCTGCCCAGGGCTAGAGACCCGGGGTGACCGTGATGCCGCCGTCGACGGGGATCACCGCGCCGGTGATGTAGGCGGCTGCACGGCTGGCGAGGAACACCGCCGTACCCGCCATATCGTCGTCGCGCCCGATCCTCCGCAACGGTGCGCGTTCGCGCACGGCCGCCTCGAACACCCCCATCACGTCCTCGGTCATCTTCGACTCGAAGGGGCCAGGCGCGATCGCGTTGACCGTGATCCAGCGCGGACCGAGCTCGACGGCGAGCACCCGCGTGAGGTGGTGCAGCGCCGCCTTGGTCGCGGAGTACGAGTACGTCGGGAACGCAGGGACCCGCAGGCCGTCGATGCTGCCCACGTTGATGACGCGGGCCGGGTCGTCCTCCGACGCGCTGGCCAGCCGCAGCGGAAGGAAGGCGCGGGTCAGGAAAAACGGCGCCTTGAGGTTGACGTCGACGAGCTTGTCCCACGCCGACTCGGGGAACTCGGCGAGCGGCGCGCCCCAGACGGCGCCGGCGTTGTTCACCAGGAGGTGCAGCCTGTCCACGCGGTCGCTGACCTCGGCTGCGAGGCGCAGGCACTCCCGCTCGCTGCTCAGGTCAGCCGGAACCGCCCACACCTCGCCGTACTCGCTCAATGACGCGACCGCCGCCTCGCACCCGGCGGCCTTGCGCGAGCTGATCACCACGGACGCGCCGGCTTGAAGCAGACCGCGGGCCATCATCAGGCCGATCCCGCGCGAGCCACCGGTGACGACCGCGGTGCGGCCGCTCAGGTCGAACAGGTCACTCACTTCGCCAGCACCGACCTGGCAGGGCCCGGCGCGACGAGAGGAAGCAGCAACGTCGCGCCCACCTTGGTGACGCCACTGACCGGACCCATGGCGATGGACATCGGACCTGCCGCCCCGGGCACCGCCCAGACCGTGTTGGACGACTGGATGAGCAAGCCGATCCGGTGCCCCGCGGGGATCAGGTAGTCCTGCGGCAGGAATCGCACCCGGGCGTGCAGCCAGCCCGTCTTCGGATCGGCCTTCGCCAACCCGTTGCGGTAGGACAGGTTGAGGAAGCCGCGCTCGATCAGTCCGAGGGTCCCGTCGGGAGCGGCGTCGACCAGCAGTGGTGTGAGGTGCTGGCCGGGGGTCGAGGCGTTGACCCAGGCGTCGAGTACGGCGGAACCCGCGATGCGCACGGCCTTCTTCAGCGGCGCGCTGCGCTGGTAGAGCGAGTAGTAGCCCAGGCTCTTGTCGTTGAGCGGGTCACGCAGCGACATCTCCTCGGTGACGGCGCCGCTGTCGAACCAGGTCCACCCGTCGCCGTCGTTCTGTGGCGCGAGCTCGAGGGTGCCGTCCTCCTTCTCCGCGCCCACCGGGTCGGGAACGGCCGTCGGGACTCCAGCACGGTGGATGAACGACCGGCCCAGGTGCAACGGCAGCGTCGTGGTGCCGGGCGGCGGCCAGGCGGCGTACTCGCGCGCCGCCTTGTCCGCGCCACTGGTCGAGCGGCCGAGCGTGGTGACCATCGGGATGTGGGGGTCGCGGTAGGTCGAGTGCTTGAGCGTGGCGTCCCAGAAGGAGTCCATGGCGTCCTGGTAGCCGTCGCCGCTCCCGCTGCCGTGGCTGTTCTGCGTCAGCCACAGCCGCTTGAACGGAACGCCCTCCACCGCCGTGGTGCGCGGGTTGTCGACGGGAAGCGCGTCCCAGAGCTGCAGCGTCTCGATCTGCTTGACGTTGTAGTCCTGCCAGCCGTGGGTGAAGAACACCGCGGCGCGGAACTTCTTGGCGTCCTTGAGGTAGTCGCGCTGCAGCCAGAACGGGCCGTAGTCGGGGGTACGGCTGTAGCCCTGCATGGTGTGCTCGACCGCGCCGCACTCCTCGGCACTGCCCTTGCTGTAGTCGACGAAGTGCGGGTCGGTCGGGTCGAGCAGTGGGACGTGGTCCTCCTGGATGTCGAACGCGATCGGGGTGTCGATGCCCTCGTCCGTCAGCACCTTGGAGTTGCCGAAGAACCGCACGCCATGGTCGTAGGCGTAGCCGTACCAGCGGCTGATCGCGGCGACCGGCGCGATCGCCTTGAGCTCGGGGATGCCGGTCGCGGCCACCATGTTGGCTGTCGTGCCGTCGTAGGAGACGCCTGTCATGCCGACGCGGCCGTTGGACCACGGCTGGTGAGCGAGCCACTTCACGACGTCGACGCCGGCCTGCTGCTCCTTCGCGCCGCCGTAGTCCCAGCAGCCGGAGGAGGCGCGGGTGCCGAGTACGTCGGCCACGGCGCGGACGTAGCCCTGCTTGACGTAGCGCGCCGCGAGCGAGTCGTCGGCGGA
>JAVEEJ010000023.1 GCA_030840515.1 Frankiaceae bacterium
GGCCCCTGGAAGCACTCACCACCGCCGAACACCGCAGCGTCGGGCGCGAGCGAGAAGCAGACCGCCCACCCGAGCATGGTCCCGTCGGCGTCGAGGATCCGGCCGGTCGCGGCGGCCGCGCCCTCCAAGCTCCCCACCCGAGGTGCCTCGTGCAGCACCTCGTTCAGCCGCAGCGCGCCCGGGGTCCAGCTCACGGCATCGCCGAGGGTGAGCGGCTGCTCGGCGTACTCGCTGTGCAGCATCGGACTGTCCGACAGCGCGGGACCCACCCGCAGTCGCACCGCGTCGCCGCAGCGACTGATCGCGCCCGCGACGACCGCGCCGGACGCGCACTCCACCTCGAGTCCGCCGTCGACCTCACGGACCGCGACGACCGGGTCGACCTGCAGCGCCGGGTCGGCGAGCAGCGGAACCCGTCCGCTGAACGGAATGTGGCTGGCACGGGAAGCCAGCGCGGTCGTGGGGGCCGTGGTCACAGGAACATCAGCTCGACGGTCTCCGTGTGACCGGCGCGGGTGAGCCGGCAGATGATGTCCTTGGTCCCCTTGCTGGTCTTGCAGGTGATCGCCCACTTGCGCTTCTTCTCGACATACCCGTGCAGCTTGTCGTCGCGCTTGAGCACCTTGCCGTCGAGCTTGATCTCGCCGCCGTTCACCTGCAGGTCGACCTCAGCGTTGGTGCTGGTGCTGCCGGAGTACGCGCCATCGGGGACGAAGGTGTTGGCCTGCTTGCTGCAGCTGCAGAGCAGGAGGACGAACACGCCTGCGAGTACGCCGACGCGGGGCAGCGCACTCACGTGGACCCCGCGCTCACTTCGACCACGCGTCATAGCTGACGGTCCACTTGGTGGTGCCGGAGACGGCTTCGCCGCCTGCGGTCCCTTTGTAGGACTGGGTCTGCTGCACAGGCACGCCGCCGTACTGCGTGGCGAACCAGGTCGACACGGTGGTGACGATGTCCTGGTCGGGGTTCGTCACGTGCACGACGGTGTTCGCGCGCCAGGTGTCGATGATGGTGCCGCAGGCGAGCACCGGCTCTTCCGCGAGCACCTGCCCGCTGACCTGCGCCACCGACCCGTTGAGCGGGTCGCTCGACGTCGAGGTCCAGGTCGCTCCCGAGTAGGCCGGCTGGCTGAACACCTGAAGCGGCGTGGTCGGGCGGAAGGACTGCTTGTATCCGAGCCCGCCGTCGCCGTTGACGTAGCGGATGGAGATGAGCCCGGTGTTCGCCTGCGCGGGGCCGCCGAACGAGGGCGGGACCGTCTCGTACTCGGTGACGCTCGTCGCACCGAACATGGACAGGTAGAGCTGGAAGGTCGTGGTTCCTCCCGGCGAGGCCGCGGCCTGGCTCGTCGCCATGATCCCGGCGTCCTTGGTGGTGATGGTGCCGCGGGCATCTGTGGTCGAGCGCTCCACCCGGAGCAGGCTGCCGGTCGACTTGGGCACCCCACGGGCGGAGTTGGGCGCCGCCTCGACCGACGAACTGCCGGGCGGGGGCGTGGGACAGGTCTGCGGCGTCGGCGGGAAGGAGACGGTGGGCTTCGGGAGTGGCGGCGCGGTGGGACCGTCCACGGGAACCTCGATGACGCCGACTCCCGAGGGTGCCGGGACGAGCACGGTCGGAGGCTTGGACACGGTGAGCTTCGGCTTGCCGAACGCGACGCTGAGCGGGACCTGCTTGCCGCTGATGGTCACCTTCGCCTGCGGCCCCGCGCATGCGCTGAGCAGTGTCAGCCCAAGAGCCGCCGCCAGAGCCGCCGCCACGACGCGCTTCATGACAAGCCCTCCTGTGCGGCCACGAGCCCCTCCACGATCCCCAACGGATTGGGGACGTCTGCCTTGATCTGCACGATGACGTAGAGGTCATCACGATGGGGCAACCACAGGTAGCGCTGCACACCGATCCCTGGCTGCACGCCCACCCACTGCTTGTGCGCGACCTTGAACCAGCGGAAGTGCCCGTTGCCGACAGCTCCGCGCACTCCGGCGCGCACGATGTCACGACGGGTCGACAGCCCCCCCTTGAGCTGGGCCACCTGCACCGCCGCGATGACCACGCCGTCGCGGAGCAGGGTCCAGACTTCACCGCGCTGCACGCCCGTCGCCGGACCGACCTTCGCGAAGGCCTCCGCACCGCGCGGCTCCAACCTGGCCGGGTAGCCAGCGACGGTCGCCGGAACCGCCGTCACCGGAAACGCTCGCGGGTTGGTGTGCGTCGACAGCGTGGGCTTGGCGCATCCAGCAAGGAGCGCGAGCGCCACGAGCCCGACCACAGCGCGGGTCATGCCGCCCGCCGTCGCAGCACAGGGACGACGACTGCCGACACGCGGCGAGCCCAGCCGAGCGGCCGCGCCCAGGTCGACGTACTCGCACCCGCCTTGCGCGTCCTCGTGCGCGGCGCCGGCCAGCTCGTCGGCAGCACCGGGTCATAGGGGTGGCGCAGCGAGGTCCGACTGGTGATCGCAGCCAGCCGCACAGTGAGCGGCTGGGCGGCGGTGACCCGGCGGCGCAGGGACTGCGAGAGCGACTCCGCCGCGACCGCGTCCGCTGCGTGCAGGTCGCGCACGAGGTCGCCCCACAGCGCGCGCGTCGTAAGCCAGGCAAGGTCGGAGTGCTCGACGTCGTCGGCGACCTCGCGGAGGAACTCGAGCGCGGTGGTGCGGCCGAGGTCCAGCCCCAGATCCTGGACGACGTCGCGGAACTCGGCATAGGCAACCGCCACCCGGCCCGCCGGCCCGTGGGCCAGCCCCCAGGCGCGCCGCTTCCGGCGACGGCGCGCACGCGCGACGAGCGGCACGAGCTGCCACAGCAGGTAGAGGCCGATCAGCGTCGGAACGATCCGCACCAGGTAGAACCGGGCGATCTCGAAGGCGAGCAGCCGGTCGGGCCGCAGGATCGGGACGAAGATGCTCAGCCCGATCTCGTCGCTCGGGATGATCCGCTGCTTGCGGATGAGCTTCGGGTCGAGTGAAGGCTGTGCTTTGAGGGGGTGTCCGAGTACGGCGACCCAGCCGTGCCCGGGGAAGTGGACCTCGAGCCAGTTCGCCCCGTCCCGCGGGCGCATCTCGAGGGATCCGTCGGGCAGCTTACTGCCGCCGTAGAAGCCGTAGCCGATCCGACTCGGCAGGCCGGCCCAGCGCGCGAGCAGGGCCTCGGCGGCGACGATCTCGTAGGGCGAGGCGGTCTCGCCGTCGAGCATCTGCACAACCCGGGAAGGCGCCACGTCCACCGGCTGCCCCGCGCCGGCGGCGATGACGTGGTCGAACAGCGACTTGCGCAGCGACTGCAGCAGCTCCCACTTGTTCTGCGGGGCCTTGGCGATGAGCGCCGCAACCGCGTCGGGGATCGGTGGCGCGGCCAGGTAGGACGTGAAGCCCTCGCCCGGCGGCAGCGCCGAGGCTCTGGCGAGCTCGCTTCCGCCCGGGGAGGGCGCGACGGTCAGCGCGTACTTGACGCCTGCTGAGGCCGCGCCCTTCGACGTCCGCAGCACACCGGTCGCCGGGTCGATCGAGAGCTCCTCGTCGGACGCGCTCAGCTGCTCCGCGCCGCTCGGTGTCGGCACCGCGAAGCCGTTGAGCCCCGAGATGCTGACGCCCACCGTCACCGGCGCACGATCGGCCGGCGCATCAGGCAGCGTGCCGCCCGCGCTGACCCCGGCGAAGGTGCCCGGCTCGAAGGGTGGCAGGTACCACGCGTGCTTGATGTAGCTGTCGAGCGTGCCGAGCCGATAGGGCCCGGCGAAGCCCCCCGTCACGGCGAACAGCGGGCGGTCCTTCACCGCCGACAAGGGGGTG
>JAVEEJ010000027.1 GCA_030840515.1 Frankiaceae bacterium
CCGATGGTACTGCGCGGGTGACTGCGTGGGAGAGTAGGACGCCGCCGGACATTCTTTCGAGGAGGCCCACCCGTGGATTACGGGTGGGCCTTCTTGCTTTGTGGGCACCCGGTCCACGAAGCGCCGCTCAGGCGCTGCCCGGCACCCCCGGGCACAGATGAGGAGACGGACCATGCCGGATCGTGACGCCAGCGGTCGCGGTGCCTCCGACAGAGGACGTTCGGGCGCAGCCGGCGGGCGCTCGGGCGGGTCTGCCGGCCGTCCGACTGCCGGCGGGCGCTCGGGCGGCACCGGTGGTCGTCCTACCGCCGGTGGGCGCTCGGATGGCACCGGGGGGCGTCCTGCTGCCGGTGGGCGCTCGGATGGCACCGGGGGTCGTCCTACCGCCGGTGGGCGCTCGGGCGGGTCTGCCGGCCGTCCTACTGCCGGCGGCCGCGCGGGAGGCACCGGAGCTCGCCCCGAAGCGGGCGGACGCGCGGGTGGCAGTGAGGGCCGTCCAACTGCTGGCCGGCGCGCGGCTGGCTCCGCGGACCGTGCCAGCGGCCCCGGGGCGCGGGGGGCCCGGGCCAGGGACGCCGGTGCGTTCACCGCTGGTGGAAGGGACCGGGATCGTCCCGGAACGGCCGACCGGGGCCGTGCGGGCGAGGCGCCGCGCCGTCCCGCCCAGGGGGACAGCTCACGCGGCTCTCGTTATGAGACCGGCTCGGGCCGCCCGAGCGAAAGGCCACGACGCCCTGACCGCGAAGGCGAGCGATCGGCGCGCCCGCCTCGGTCGACCGAGGGCCGTCCGGCGGCTGCTTCCGGTGCACGATCTGAGCGTCGTCCCAGCTCAGCAGGCGAGCGGGCCCGCCCGGACCGCGGCGCCACAGCCCGGCGAGCTCCTGCCGGGGGCTCGGCAGGCAGGCCGCCAGAGCGCGGCGCCCGTGCGCGTCAGGACGACGACCGCGGTCAGACGGGCCGGCCCGCCCTGCGTCCCGGGCGAGTGGATGAGCCGACTGTGGAGCCCGACGTGGACATCCGCGGCCTCGACCCTGACATCAAGCGCGAGCTCTCGAGCCTGGCGCCGGCCGTCGCAGACAGAGCGGCCGGGCACCTGCTGATGACCGCGCGACTGATCGACGATGACCCCGAGCGGGCGTACGCCCACGCACAGGTGGTACGCCGGCTGGCCGGCCGCCTTGCGATCTCGCGCGAGACCATGGGACTCGCCGCCTATCGCAACCAGCAGTGGGCGGAGGCCCTCAGCGAGCTGCGGGCGGCGCGCAGGATGACCGGGGTCCCCGACTACCTGCCGATGATCGCTGACTGCGAGCGCGGGCTGGGCCGACCGGAGCGGGCGATCGCCGCCCTCAACGAGCCGGACGCTGCGCGGCTGGATCGCTCCGGGAAGATCGAGCTGCGCATTGTGGCCGCGGGGGCGCGTCGCGACATGGGCCAGGCGCCGGCGGCGGTGGCTGCGCTGCAAGGACGCGACCTCGACGACGAGAACGTCTACGACTGGACGGCGCGGCTCCGCTACGCCTACGCGGATGCCCTGCTCGAGGTGGGCCGACGCGATGACGCCATCCGTTGGTTCCAGGCGGCCGCTGAGGTTGACGGCACGCAGCAGACCGACGCCGACGAGCGGCTGGCCGAGCTCGGCGTGCACGAGCCCGCGGAGTTCGACGTACTCGCATCCTGGGACGAAGAGGACGACGCCATCGCGCCGGAGGATGAGCGCTAGGTCGGCGTCGCTTCGAGGCTGTCGAGCCAACGGTTGATGCCCACGATGTTGGTGGCGGTGGCGTTGAGCTCCTCGAACTTGGCCTCGAGGGCGGGATCCGCGAGGAGTGCTGCGTAGCGCTCGCTCGTACGGTCGCGCACCATGGCCACCGCGTGGTCCAGATCGAGGCCGGCCGCGCGCGTTTCGCGCACCAACCCAACCCACGACTGCATCTCTTCTTTCGCACGCTGAAGGCCTTCGAGCGGACGCTCCAAGGGCCCGAAGTGGCTGAACAGCAGGCGTTTTGGCTGCAGTGACGCGAACAGGTCCAGGGAGCTGAGCGCCGTGTCGAGGTCGAAATCCGGCGGCGGCGTCCCGGGGCGCAGCACGTCGACTTCGGGGATGTAGATCCCCGCGGCGTCGCCGACGTAGAGGTCACCGCTCTGCGAGTCGAGCAGCCCGACGTGGTGCTGCGCGTGACCGGGGGAGTAGTAGCTGGCGAGCTCGCGGTCGCCCCCGAGGTCGATCCGGCCGCGCTCGCCGACGGCGACGACGCGCTCCTGCTCGGTCGGCAGCAGTGGGCCGAAGAGCTCGTCCAGCGCGGTCCCGTAGACCATGCGCGCGCTCCGCATCAACCGGGCCGGGTCGACCAGGTGGCGTGCACCTCGCTCGTGAACCACGACCTCCGCGTTCGGGTAGCGGCGGGCGATGTCGCCCACGCCGCCGGCGTGGTCGAGGTGGATGTGCGTGACGACGACGGTGGCCAGGTCGGCTGCCCCGACGCCCAGCGACGTGAGCGCGTCCGCCACTGCCGGCGCGGACCGCGCCGTGCCGGTCTCGACCAGGCATGGTCGGTCGGCGAGTACGACGTACCCCGCGGTGATGCCGCGGTAGCCGTGCATCTGCGTGTCGATGGCGTGCACGCCGTCGCCCAGATCCGTGGTGAGGACGGTCACGCGGTCTCCTCTCGTCCACAGACGTGCGGCCGGCGCGCCGGCCATCCACATCCTGGCCGTCCGAGCGCTCGTCGACGCTCCGCCCTCGCATCGTAGGAGCCGGCGGACACGTGCGTCCGAGGCAGAGGTTCGGGACGGTGGTCCTGACGAGCGCAGACGGAGGAGATATGGCAGCGGAGACGGCCGAGACGGAGCATCACAACGAGGTTCGGCTCGTCGGGAGGGTGGCAGCCGAGGCGTTGGAGCGGGAGCTGCCCAGCGGGGACGTCCTCGTCCAGCTGCGGTTGGTCGTCCGGCGGCGGGCGCACCGGGGGACGCCGCCGCGACAACCCATCGACACTCTGGACTGCGTCGCGTGGCTCGCTGCACCGCGCAGGTCACTGCTCAGCCTCGACCCCGGTGACACTGTCGAGATCACCGGCGAGCTCCGCCGGCGCTTCTGGGGTGGAGCGAGCGGCAGCTCCCGCTACGAGGTGGAGGTGCACAAGGCGAAGCGGCTCGCCCGGGCCAGTCAGCTGTCGGCGTAGGTGCGCATGACGAGGCCGCTGCGCGGCTTCGGCGTGAACAAGGTCGATTTGCGCGGCATCCGGTCGTCGGCTGCTGCCACCGCACTCACCGCACACACCGGCGTCGGGTTGAGGAGCAGCGCGGTTCCGTCGGCCTGAGCCGCCGCTCGCAGCGCTGCGGCCGCGTCGTGCTCGAAACCAACCACCTGCTCACCGTCGTCGAGCCCCCACAGCCCGCGGATCAGCAGGTGGTGAGCGACGCTGACGTCGAGTCCGCGCCAGGCGTCCGAGCGACCGGGTGGCAGCGCCGTGTCGAGGCGCGTCGGGTCAGGGTCGTGCAGCAGCCAGTGCTCCGTGCCGTCGCTGAGCAGGAAGGCGTGCCCTGGCACGCCGGCGAGGAAGGCGAGCAGCTGATCCGGCTCGCCGTCGTCCACGGCACTGACCGAGAACCCGGGCCGGGCCCGCTCCACCGCGTCATCGAGGGCGAGCTCCGCGATGACCCGGTGGATGGCGTGCACCTGCGGGCCGAAAGAGCTCGTGTCCACGAGCAGGACGAGCCCACGATCCCAGGGCCCGGGGCCATCCCCGGCCGCGTGACGGGCGGCCTGCCGCTGCAGGTAGGTGGTGTAGCGGTGGTGGCCGTCAGCGATGACCGCCTTGCGGGGCAGCAGGTCGGCGCGCACCGCCTCGAGGGTTCCCGGGTCCGTGATGGCCCACAGCCGGTGCGTGACGCCGTCCTCGGTGGTGGCCTCGGCCATAGGTGTGTCGGCCGAGGCCTTCTCGACCGCGCTCGCGGCGGCCCCACCGGCGCCGTCGTACACGAGGAAGATCGGCTCAAGATCTGCTTCCGTCGCCTCCATCAGCGCGAGCCGGTCCGCGACCACTCCCGCCATCGTGTTCTCGTGCGGCAGCACGATCCCGGCGTCGAACGGCGCGAGGGCCAGCGCGCCGAGCAGTCCCCGCTGGACGTGGCCCTCGACGCTCTCCTCGTAGACATAGAGCGCGGCCTCGGCGTCCAGCGCAAGCACACCCGCG
>JAVEEJ010000039.1 GCA_030840515.1 Frankiaceae bacterium
ACCAGGCCTACCGCGGCTCGCGCTACTCCTTCGGATACCCGGCCTGCCCGGATCTGGAGGACCAGACCAAGCTGGTGAGCCTGCTCAAGCCCGAGCGGGTGGGAGTCACGCTCTCCGAGGAGTTCCAGCTCGACCCGGAGCAGTCGACATCCGCGATCGTGGTGCACCACCCCGAGGCCAAATACTTCAATGCACGCTGACTTTTCCATGCATGCTGAGTCTGCGATGCAAGCCGAGTCCAGTGCCCTCTGAAGCGCCGGCGCACGCTCCCGGGCTGTCCGCCGTACTCCTCGACATGGACGGCCTGCTCGTCGACTCCGAGCCGCTCTGGACCGTGGCCGAGGAGGAGCTCGCGCTCGAGCTCGGCGGGGTGTGGAGCACCGAGCTGAAGACGGCGGTGATGGGCACCCGGCTGGACGTCGCCGTGCCGAAGATCCTCGAGTGGTACGGCGTCGCCGCGTCCGCCGCCGCGGTCGACGAGGCCGCTCGCTTCCTGCTCGACCGCATGGTCGAGCTCTACTCCGGCGCGGTGCCGCTGCGCCCGGGTGCGCTGGACCTGCTGGAGGCGCTCCACGTGGCCGCGGTGCCGACGGCTCTGGTGTCGTCGTCCTTCCGGATCCTCGTGGACGCGGTGCTGAGCACCCTGGGGCCCGGGCGCTTCGCGGCCAGCGTGGCCGGGGACGAGGTGGCCCACGGCAAGCCGCACCCGGAGCCCTACCTCAGGGCGTGCACGCTGCTGAACGTCGACCCGGCCCGCTGCGTGGTCATCGAGGACTCCGAGGCGGGGCTGCGATCGGGGGAGGCCGCGGGGTGCGTCGTGGTGGGTGTGCCCGACACGGCGCCGCTCGCGGTGGCTCCCGGCCGGACCATCCTCGCCAGCCTGACGCAGGTCGATGTGGCCCGGCTCGCAACGCTCGTCGCCAGCTCCGTTACCTGATCGCGACGCGCCGGAAGGCCCTCCGGTATTCACGCACTGGCCCCGGCGCACTAGTGTCCCGGCGACGCCCGCCTCGTCCGGGGCCGGCGTAGCTGCGCGCTACGAGGTGGAATTGATGCGAAGCAACAAGCTCCTCGCTCTTGCCCTGGGCGGCCTGCTCGTCGCCGCTGCGGCCTGTGGCGGGTCCAGCAACGGCAGTTCCAACAACAACGGGAACGGCAAGACGGGCGGGACCCTGGTCTTCGGGACGTCCGCCGACCCCGTGAGCATGGACGGCGCCTACGTCTCCGACGGTGAGTCGCTGCGGGTGGTCGACCAGATCTTCGAGACGCTGGTCACGACCAAGGCCGGGGGCACCGACCCCGAGCCGAAGCTGGCGGAGTCCTACACGCCGAGCGCCGACGGCAAGGTCTGGACCTTCAAGCTCCGCAAGAACGTGAAGTTCCACGACGGCACCCCCTTCAACGCTGCGGCGGTCTGCTTCAACTTCGACCGCTGGTACAACTTCAAGGGCATCCAGCAGAGCCCGTCCGTCTCCTACTACTGGAGCACGGTGTTCGGCGGCTTCAAGAACACGACGAACGCCGACGTGCCGAAGACGAGCCTCTACGCGTCCTGCCAGGCCAGCGACGACTCGACCGCGGTGGTCAACCTGACCTCCCCGTCGGCGTCGTTCATCCCCGGCCTCGCGGTCCCGGCGTTCTCCATCGCCAGCCCGGACGCCCTCACCAAGTACAACGCCGACAAGGTCTCGGGCACCGGTGACAGCCCGAAGTTCGACGGCACCTTCGGCACCCAGCACCCGGTCGGGACCGGGCCGTTCAAGCTCGAGAGCTTCACGCCGGGCGACAAGCTCGTGCTTGCGCGCAACGACGACTACTGGGGTTCGAAGGCCAAGCTGGACAAGGTGATCTTCAAGCCGATCGCCAAGGGCACCGACCGCCGCCAGGCTCTGGAGTCCGGCGACATCCAGGGCTACGACTTCGTGGACCCGGCGGACGTCGACGCGCTCAAGAGCGGCTTCAAGGTCATGCAGCGCCCGGCGTTCAACGTCGGCTACGTCGGCTTCAACCAGAAGATGGCGCCGCTGAACAACCTGAAGATCCGCCAGGCCATCGCGCACGCGCTCAACCGTGACGCACTCGTCAAGGCGAAGTACCCGCCGGGCGCCCAGGTCGCCAAGGAGTTCATGCCGCCGCAGCTGTTCGGGTACGCGGCCGACGTGACCGACTACGACTACAACGTCGACACGGCCAAGCAGCTGATCAAGGACTCCGGTGTCGCTGCCAAGGACCTGACGCTCACCTTCTGGTACCCGACCGACGTCAGCCGGCCCTACATGCCGGACCCGAAGGCGAACTGGGAGGCGTTCAAGAGCGACCTCGAGGCCGTCGGATTCAAGATCATCGCGAAGTCGGCGCCGTGGCGTCCGGACTACAACCAGAAGGTGAACAACGGCGCCGCGCAGATGTACCTGCTCGGCTGGACGGGTGACTTCGGTGACCCGGACAACTTCGTGGGCACCTTCTTCCGGACCTCGCAGCCGGCCTGGGGCTTCAACAACCCGGAGATCTTCTCAGCGCTCGAGGGAGCACGCACCGAGTCCGATCTGGGCAAGCGCACCTCGGACTACCAGGCAGCGAACAAGCTGATCATGGACTTCCTGCCTGGTGTTCCGTATGTGCACACCCAGCCGTCCCTGGCCTTCAACAAGAACGTGAACGGCTACGTGCCGAGCCCGGTCTCGTTGGAGTCCTTCGCCACGGTCACGGTCGGCTGAGCGAGGTCGTCGACCACCGCTCATGCTGAAGTTCGTCGTACGACGACTGCTCCTGCTGGTCCCGATCCTGGTAGGGCTCTCGATCCTCGTTTTCGCGTGGGTCAGAGCCCTACCGGGCGGGCCGGAGGCGGCCCTTCTGGGCGAGCGCGCCACCCCTGAGCGGATCGCTGCTGTCCGGCACGAGTACGGCCTCGACAAGCCGGTGTACCAGCAGTACGTCACCTATGTCGGGCACGTCGTGACCGGCGACTTCGGTCAGTCCATCAAGACCACCCGGCCGGTGCTGGGTGACATCAAGGTCAAGTTCCCCGCAACCATCGAGCTGGCGCTCGCGGCGCTGATCTTCGCTCTCGTGCTGGGTATCCCGCTGGGCTTCATCGCCGCGCGCCGATATCAGACCTGGGCCGATAGCTCGACGATCGTGGGGTCCCTGCTCGGGATCTCGATTCCGGTGTTCTTCCTCGCCTACCTGCTCAAGTACGTCTTCGCGGTGAAGCTGCACTGGCTCCCGAGCACCGGTCGGCTGGACCCGACCATCGACATCCCGCACCCCACGGGCTTCTACGTCCTCGACGCCATCATCGCCGGCGACTGGCACACCTTCGTGGACGCGCTCAGACACCTGATCCTCCCGGGCATCGCCTTGGGGACGATCCCGCTCGCCATCGTCACGCGCATCACCAGGGCCGCCGTACTCGAAGTCAGCAACGAGGACTACGTGCGCACCGCCGAGGCGAAGGGGCTGCGCCGACGCACCGTCGATGAACGTCACATCCTGCGCAACGCGATGCTGCCCGTGGCGACGGTGGTGGGCCTGCAGACCGGCTTGCTCCTGTCGGGTGCGGTGCTGACCGAGATCGTGTTCGCCTGGCCGGGGATGGGCTCCTGGCTCTACGACGCCACCTTCAACCGCGACTTCCCCGTGCTCGAGGGCGGGATCCTGTTCCTCGCGGTCGTCTTCGTCATGGTCAACCTGCTCGTCGACGTCTCCTACGGCGTGCTCGACCCGCGCATCAGGTTGCAGGGCAAATGAGCGTCGCTGAGTCGGAGTCGGTCCTTCTCCTCGCCGAGCACACCGGCGAGGAGGGTGGCAGCCGGCTCAAGCTGGCCTTCCGCCAGCTGCGGCGCAACCCGGTGGCGGTGATCGGTGCCGCGCTGATCCTGCTGTTCGTCGCGGTCGCGATCCTGGCTCCGCTGCTCGCGCCCTACAGCCCAACCCACGGCGACCTGTCCAACATCACGGTCTCCCACGTGCCGGGGCCGTCCTCGAAGCACTGGCTGGGCCTGGACCTGCAGGGTCGCGACGAGCTCTCCCGGATCATCTACGGCGCTCGTGCCTCGCTGCTCATCGGCGTGGTCTCGCTCACCCTCGGCGCGACCCTGGGCATGCTGCTCGGTGCCCTCGCGGGCGGCTTCGGGGGCTGGGTCGACAGCATCATCATGCGCCTGATGGACATCATGCTCGCGGTGCCAGGACTGCTGTTCGCCATCGCCGTCGCGGCCCTGCTCGGGCCGAGCCTCCGGTCGGTGATGACGGCCATCGCCGTAGTCAACGTGCCCGTGTTCGCGCGGCTGCTTCGCGCCTCCATGCTCGGACAGCGGGAGAGCGACTACGTGCTCGCGGCGCGCTCGCTCGGCGTGAAACGACGCAAGATCATCATCGGCCACGTCCTGCCCAACTCGCTGGCTCCCGTCATCGTCCAGGGCACCCTGGCGCTCGCCACCGCGATCATCGACGCCGCCGGCCTGGCGTTCCTCGGTCTCGGCTCGGCCGACCCCAGCGTCCCGGAGTGGGGACGCATGCTCACCGACACGCAGCAGTACCTGCGCACCGCACCACAGCTGGCGCTGTTCCCCGGTGCGGCGATCCTGCTGTCCGTGCTGGGCTTCAACCTCCTCGGCGACGCGCTGCGCGAAGCCCTCGACCCCAAGCTGCGGCGGTAGCCGGGTGGCGCTGCTCTCTGTCGAGGACCTGACGGTCACTTTCTCCCGGCGCGGCCGTCGTCCGGTGCACGCGGTTGACGGCGTGACCTTCAGCGTCGAGGCCGGGGCCACCGTCGGGCTGGTCGGCGAGTCCGGCTGCGGCAAGTCGGTGACCTCGCTGGCCATCATGGGCCTGCTGCCACGACGTGGAGCCGACGTCGGGGGAGCCGTGCGGTTCGACGGCGACGACCTGCTCCAGCTCTCGCCCAACGCGATGCGCGAGCTGCGCGGTCGTGAGATCGCCATGGTGTTCCAGGACCCGCAGACCTCGCTCAACCCTGTGCTCACGGTGGGGCGCCAGATCACCGAGGTGCTCGAGCGTCACCGTGACATGCGCGGTCGAGACGCGGATCGTGAGGCGGCGAGCCTGCTCGACCGGGTCGGCATCCCCGACCCCAATCGGCGGCTGAAGGACTACCCGCACCAGATGTCGGGCGGCATGCGCCAGCGAGCGCTGATCGCGATGGCGCTGGCGTGCAAGCCCCGGCTGCTCATCGCCGACGAGCCCACGACGGCGCTGGACGTCACGATCCAGGCGCAGATCCTCGAGCTGCTCAAGGAGCTCGTGGTGGACTCGGGTACGGCGCTCGTGATGATCACCCACGACCTCGGTGTGGTGGCCGGTCTGTGCGACACGGTGCACGTCATGTACTCCGGGCGCATCGTCGAGTCCAGCGACCGGCGCTCGTTGTTCGCCGAGCCGCGCCACCCCTACACGACCGGGCTGCTCGCCTCGGTCCCACGGCTCGACTCGCCGCGCGGCGTGCCGCTGCGACCCATCCCCGGCTCCCCACGCGACCTGCTGCCGTGGGCGCAAGGCTGCGCCTTCGCGCCGCGCTGCACCCGACGGGTCGACCAGTGCACGGCCGTCGCCCCGGACCTGCTGCCTGACCCGGTGACCGGTCACGCCCTGCGCTGTTACAACCCGTGGCCGCCCGGCGGGGAGGCAGTCGCCGTACCCGCCCCGATCGTCGCCGAGCCCATCGTCGCCAAGCCGGCCGTGCGGCGTGCGAGGAAGAAGCCATGAGCCTGCTCGAGGTGCGCGGCCTCAAGGTCCACTTCCCGATCCGACGCGGCATCATCCTGGAACGCCAGGTGGGCGCGGTCCGCGCGGTCGACGGTGTCGACCTCGACGTCGAGCGCGGGACGACCTTCGGGCTGGTCGGTGAGTCCGGCTGCGGCAAGACCACGCTGGGCCGGGCGGTGCTGCGCCTCGTCGAGCCCACCGCCGGGAGCATCACCTTCGACGGGGTCGACGTCAGCTCGCTCAGCGCCGAGGAGATGCGCAAGCTCCGACGTCGCATGCAGATGGTCTTCCAGGACCCGCTGTCGAGCCTCGACCCGCGGCAGGACGTGGAGTCGATCCTCGTCGAGCCGCTGCGTACGCACGGTGTCGCCACCGGGGCTGCAGCGCGCAAGCGGGCGCGTGAGCTGCTCGACGTCGTCGGCCTGCCGGCCTCGTCCGGCGGTCGCTATCCCCACGAGTTCAGCGGTGGCCAACGTCAGCGCATCGGGATCGCGCGGGCGCTGACCCTCAACCCTGATCTCATCGTGGCCGACGAGCCGGTGTCGGCCCTCGACGTGTCGATCCAGGCGCAGGTGGTCAACCTCCTCGAGGAGCTGCAGAAAGAGTTCGGCCTCACCTACCTGGTGATCGCGCACGACCTGGCCGTGGTCCGGCACATCAGCGAGACCATCGGGGTGATGTACCTCGGCCGCATGGTGGAGCAGGCGCCCTCGGACGACCTCTACGCGAAGCCGCGCCACCCCTACACGATCGCGCTCATGTCGGCGGTGCCCATCCCCGACCCCGAGGTCGAGGACCGGCGCGAGCGCATCCTGCTGACCGGTGACCTTCCCTCGCCGGCCAACCCCCCGTCGGGCTGCCGCTTCCACACACGGTGCCCGTTCCGCCAGCCCACGCGCTGCCACGACGAGGAGCCGGTGCTGCGGGTCATCGAGCCGGCCCACACCGTGGCCTGCCACTGGGCCGAGCAGATCGCGGCGGGGGAGATCAAGCCCGCCTCGTCGGCCGTCGTGAGCTGACTGGCCTGAGCCGAGCGGACCGCTAGAAGCTCACCGGCTCGTTCCAGAACCGGCTGAGCCGGTCCCGGACCCGCTTGAGGAGGCCCGGCTTGTCCACGCTGACCGTCAGCTCGAGGCTGCTGTCCCACTCGTCGAGGTGTCCGCGTGGTCCGCTCGTGTGCACCGAGACCCCTGGTGACGTGGTGACCGTGACATCCAGCGATGCCGGGCGGGCGAGCGCTTGCGGCAGGAGCAGCATCCGGTAGCGGCCGTTCACCAGCGGCACGTCATAGGTCAGGGTCCAGCTGCCGACCTGAGTCCGCCCGAGGTCGATGACGAAGGCAAGCCGGCGCGACCCGTCCTCGCGCCACTGGTCCGCGACTGCGCCCACGCCGCCGGACTCAAAGGAGACGATGCGGGCGTCGGCAGCGGCGGCGAGCTGTACGAGCTCGAGCACCCGCCCGGGGCGCTTGACGCCCTCGACGTAAGGCGCCAACCCGGTCGGTGACTGGTTAGCCATGGTCAAGGTCTGGGTCACCCGGGCGCTGTCGTGCCCCACCACCACGGAGACCTTCACCCGGCGGGAGATGTAGTAGTCCAGCTTGTTGCCCACGCCCGGGCTGTCGCCGAGGTTGTTCGCCGCGACGAGGGCCAGGTCGGCGCCCCCGGGGTCAACAGAACCCGCGGCCCGCGCCAGCTCGAGGTCCTTCTGCTCTGCGGGGCGCGCAGACCACAGGGCGAGGTGACGCCCGGCGGTGGCGTCCGCGAGGGCCTTGGCGAACGACAATGAGGCCGCGGCGTTCGTCAGGTCGCGCAGCGCCGCGTCGGCGGCCTGCTCCTCGCGCTTCCGGCGCTCGTTCTGCGCGGGGATGCTGTTGTCGGTCCCGACGTAGGCCTCGACGAGCAGGCTGCGGATCAGCTCGTCGCCCGTCAGCTTCTTGCCGTCCAGCACGATGGGCTCGGTTGCGTCGACGATGCCCGCGATGCCCGGCACGTCGAGCAGCATCACCACGTCGGGTCGCATGCCGGTGGTGGCTGCAGCCGCCTCAGCCAAGACGGCAGCGGCGGTAGGGACATCCGGGCTCATCGTGATGTTGCGCCAGATCGTGGTGTTCGCTCGGTAGGGGCCGTAGTGCGCGGCGTAGTCGGCTGGGGAGGGCAGCACCTTCGCCTTGTCCACCTCGGCCGCGACCTCACGCACGTCGCGGAAGGGCTGCAGACGCAGGACCCCGGCGTGCGTCGTGCCGACGGCGAACGTCGACACGAGCCCCCCGGTGCCGCGGAGCTCTGCGTTGTTCTCGAGTACGACGAGCAGGCGCCGGTCACCACTGCCACCGAGGACGCCGCTCAACGCGCGGGCAGCGGCGGCGGCCCGGGTGAGCTGGCCGTCGACTCCTCCGAGCTGGTCCTGTGCCTCGCGCACGCTGCGGCTGACGAAGCCGGGCATCCGCGAGGTCGGCGCGGCTCTCAGTCGTGCCATGGGCCCGGCGAGCTTGTCGGCGCGGGCCTGAAGGGTCGTGGCCGCCTTGGCGAGCGCGGTCACGTCGACCCTGCCCGCCGTGCCCAGGGATCGGGTGGCGGCGTCGATGTCGATAGCCGCCTCGACAGCGGCGGCCGCGGCATCGGCCACGGCGCGCTCGGCATCGAGCGACCGGCCGAGAAGCGGGACGCCGGCGATCAGCCGTGGGCCGGGTTGGCCGAGCAGGCTGGAGGCCCGACGCGCCTTGTCGCGGTCCTTCACCAGCCGCGGAGTGAGGCTGGCGCGCTCGGCCGGCGGGTGCTCCCGCAGGGCCGTGAGGTCTGCGCGCACCGCCTGCAGGTCCGACCGGGCCGCGAGCGCGGAGCGCAGCGCCCACAGCACGCAGAACACGAGGAGCACGCCCAGCACGATCAGCGCGCGGCGCGCGGTGCGCGCACTGATCCAGCGGGACATGCCGCGAGCCTAGGGCCGCTACTCGGAGCCGATGGCCGCTAGCACATCAAGCCGCGCCGCGCGTCGTGCCGGCAGCACCGCGGCCAGCGTGCCGACCAGGCCGGCGAGCACGACGTAGAGAACCAACCGGGACGGAGCGAGGCTGAGCCGGTCGATGCCTGAGCCGGCCAGCGAGTGCACGATCAGGGCCGCCAGGCCGGCGCCGAGGATGAGGCCCAGGAGCGCGCCGTAGAGCGCGATGAGCACCGCCTCCACCCGGATCATGCGCTTGACCTGCTTGCGGCCCGCACCGACGGCGCGCAGCAGCCCGATCTCGCGGGTGCGCTCGACAACAGAGAGCGCGAGGGTGTTCACGATCCCGAATCCGGCGATCAGGACTGCCAGCGCGAGCAGGGTCAGGACCAGACCGAGCACCTTGTCGATGTCGCGCCGCTGCTGCGCGACGTAGTCGTGGGTGGTCCGGATCTTCAGGGTCGGGTGGTTGACGAGCGCCTTGATGACACTGTCGCGCAGCGCTTCGGCGCTGACACCCGGCTCGGCGGTCGCCGTGACGATCTCGACCGGTCCCTTGCCGAAGCTCTTGTCGAACAACGGCATCGGCCAGAGCAGATCCCCGGCCACGAGGTTGCGGGTGTAGACGCCGCCCACGACCACGGTGGACTTGCCGGTGCGGGTGTACTCGACGGGTACGACGGACCCGACGTGCCAGTGCTGCGCGGCGGCGAGGTCGTGACTCACGAGGACCTGTCCCTGTGACATCGCCCCAGCTGACCCGCGCTCCATGTGCAGGCGGAGCGAGCTGTCCACGCCGAGCGGGTCGGCGCCTTGGACGCTGCGCACGATGCCGTCGACTTTGGCCTGGTCGCCGCGGTAGGCGTTGGCGAAGCGGACCCCCTCGACCTTGCGCACGGTGGGAGCCACGTCTGAGCTGAAGCCCTGGAAGCCCTCGGGCTCGATGACCACGTCCGCCGAGACGCTGTCGGCGAAGACCGCCGTGACGCTCTTCTGCAGAGACCCGAAGAACACGGTGGCACCCGAGACGAGCGCGACGCCGATCATGAGCGCGGAAGCCGTGGCCGCCGTGCGGCGCGGGTTGCGGGTGGCGTTGGAACGACCGAGCCTGGTGGCCACTCCGAGCCCGCCGATCGGCGACCCGAGCCAGGTGACGACACGACGGCCGATGAAGGGGCTCAACGCGGCCGCGCCCAGGAACAGCAGCACGGCCCCCAAGCCGACCAGCGGCGCGCTGCTGCTCAGGCCGAGGCTCACGAGGAGCACTCCGAGCGCCGCGCCGACACCGCCGACGATCGCGCGCAGCCGTAGCGACCGCTCGGGGAGGGCGACGTCGTCGCGCATCGCCGCCACCGGAGGCACCCGGCCGGCACGCAGCGCCGGCCACAGCGAGGACACCACGGTGACCGTGATCCCGACCAGGTAGGCCACCACGACGGTGCGCGGCTTGACGACCACGCCACCTGAGGGGAGTTCGATGCCGAAGGCGGAGAGCAGCCCGCGCAGGCCGATCGCGACGAGGATCCCGACGCCGATCGCGACCGTGGCGCCGACGAACCCGACGGCCGCCCCCTCGCCGACGACTGACCGCGTGACCTGCTTTCGGCTCGCGCCGAGTGCGCGCAGCAGGGCGAGCTCGCGGGTGCGCTGGGCCACGAGGATGGAGAAGGTGTTGGCGATGATGAAGATGCCGACGAACAGCGAGATACCCGCGAACACCAGCAGGATCATCCGGAAGATGGACAGGAAGCCGGAGACGTTCTTCGACCCCTGAGCGGCCGACTCCGCTCCGGTGAGGATCTCCAGGTCGCGTGGCACAGCAGCGCGCACGCGGGTGGCGAGGACCGCGTCCGAGACCCCGCCGTCGGCGGCGACGGTGATGGTGTCGTACTCACCCGGCTCGCCGAGCAGCCGCTGGGCAGCGTCCGGGTCGAAGATCACAAGCGTCGTGCCCGCAAGACTGTCGGTGGTGCCGAACCGGACGATCGCCGTGACAGTGACGACCCGCGGTCCGTCCTTCAGCGTCGCGGTCAGCTGGTCGCCGAGCCGGATATCCGCCCGCTTCGCCGTGCCGGCGTCGACCGCCACCTCCCGGTCGGTCTGTGGCGGGCTGCCACTGGCAAGCGTGAGGGGTGAGAGCGGGCTGCCGATGTGACCCGACCGGCCGTTGGACGACCTCGACCCGTTCTGCAGGGCCTTCGCCGCAGGTCCGCAGTCGGTGGTGCGCTTGGCCTCGCCGTTCCGCGGGCAGCCGGACAGCGTCGCGGGTCCCTGCGTCTCGCCTTCTGCGCGCGCCACGCCCGGCACCTTGCGGATCACGTCGAGGACCGTGGCGGGAACGGGTGCCCGCGGGCTCTCCAGGGAGAACCCCTCCTTGCCCTCGACTGTCACCGAGACACCGCGGGTGATGTCGCCGAAGAGCTTGTCGAACGTGGCCTGCAGGGTGTCCGTCAGGACGAAGGCCCCGACGACGAAGCTGACGCCCAGCACCACCGCGACCCCGGAGAGCGCTAGCCGCAGCTTGTGAGCGCGGATCCCGCGCAGCACCAGGCGGAGCATCAGCGCTCCAGGCGCTTCATCCGGTCGAGCACGGAGGCCGCTGTCGGGTCCTGCATCCGGTCGACCACCGCTCCATCGGCGAGGAACACCACCTCATCCGCGTAGGCAGCCGCACTGGCGTCGTGCGTGACCATGACGACGGTCTGACCGAACTCGTCCACCGAGCGTCGCAGGAAGCCCAGCACCTCGGCGCTCGAGCGGGAGTCGAGGTTGCCTGTCGGCTCGTCGGCGAGCACCACGGTGGGTCGGCCGGCCAGCGCCCGCGCGCAGGCGACCCGCTGCTGCTGGCCGCCCGACAGCTCGCTGGGGCGATGGGCGAGGCGGTCGCGCAGCCCGACCGCGTCGATGACCGTGTCGAGCCAGCCCGGATCAGGATCGCGGCCGGCGAGGTCGAGCGGCAGCCGGATGTTCTCCATCGCGGTGAGGGTGGGGACCAGGTTAAAGGACTGGAAGACGAAGCCGAGCTCGTCGCGCCGGACCCGGGTGAGCGCCTTGTCGTCGAGCCGGGCGAGATCGGTCTCACCGATGAAGACGGCTCCGCTCGTGGGGGAGTCGAGTCCGGCGAGGCAGTGCATCAGCGTCGACTTGCCGCTCCCGGAAGGCCCCATCACCGCAGTCATGCGCTGCGCGGGCACCTCAACGGTGACGTTGTCGAGCGCCGTCACCTGGGTCTCTCCGCGGCCGTAGACCTTGGTGAGGTCGACGGCACGGGCGGCTGCTGCTGACAAGACGGGCTCCCAGGTATGCAACGGGTGGTCCACGCACGCTAGCCGCCCGGCCGCTGAACTGCGCCGGCGTTTCGCGTCAGACGAGCGGGAGCTCGGCGACCTCGCGCGGTCGGGGCAGCTCGGGCGGTGTGCCGCCGAACGCCGGGCAGAGCGCCTGGTGGTCACACCACGCGCACAGCGGACCGGGATTCGCCTTGAACTCGCCGGTCTCCGTGGCGCGGCGGATCGCGGTCCACAGCGCCTCGATCTTGCGCTCGGTGGCGTTGAGGTCGGCCTCGTCCGGGCGGTAGCGCAGGATCTCCTTGTCGCCCAGGTACATCAGCTGCAGCAGGGCCGGGACCACACCGCGGGTGCGCCACAGCACGAGGGCGTAGAACTTCATCTGGAACAGCGCCTTGGCCTCGAACTGCTCCCGCGGCGCGCGCCCGGTCTTGTAGTCGACGATCCGAAGCGCGCCGTCGGGGGCGGCGTCGAGGCGGTCGACATATCCCTTGAGTCGCAGCCCCGAGGGAAGCTCGCACTCCACGTGGAGCTCGCGATCGGCCGGCTCGAGCCGGGTGGGGTCCTCCAGCGTGAAGTAGGCCTCGATCAGGGCTGAGGCTTCCGCCATCCAGGTCGCGAGCGCGCTGCCGTCGGTGTCGTCCGTGAACAGCCCGAGCAGCTCGGGCTCCTCGGCCACCAGCCGTTCCCACTCGGGGGCGAGCAGCGCGAGCGCCCGCTCCGGGGAGCGGTCAACGGCGGGCAGGTCGAAGAGGCGCTCGAGTACGGCGTGCACCACCGTCCCGCGGGCTGCGGCAGGACTCGGGGCCTCGGGAAGCCGGTCGATCGCGCGGAAGCGGTAGAGCAACGGGCAGGTCATGAAGTCCCCGGCCCGCGAGGGGGACAGCGCACCCGACGGGACCCGCTCTGTCGTGGAGATGCCGACGGGTTGCTCGCTGGGTTGCTCAACTTGCTCGCTGGGTTGCTCAACCGCGCTGGGTCGCGCGACCTCAGCGGGTCGAGCAAGCGGCTGTGCTGACATGCCCTGGACACTACGGCGGCGGTCCGACAACCGGGCGGTGCCGCACCGAGGTTGTGGACACCGCCGCCGCTAGGCTCTGCTCTCCCATGAGTGAGCCCTCCACCACGTCGCAGGACGGCCGCCCAGCGGCCCGCGGCGTGCGGGTAGGCGCCCCGTTCGGCGTACCCGTCTACTTCGCACCCTCCTGGTTCTTCGTCGCGGGCGCGCTCACCGTCGCCTTCTCCGGAACGGTGGACTCGCGGGTCCCCGGCCTGGGCACTCCGGCGGTCTACGGGGTCTCGTTCACGTTCGTCGTGCTGCTCTACGCGTCGGTCCTGGTGCACGAGCTGAGCCACTCCGTGGTGGCGCTCCGCCTCGGGCTGCCGGTTCGCCGGATCACGGTCTACCTGCTCGGCGGGGTGTCCGAGCTCGAGCGCGAGCCCGAGGACCCGGCACGGGAGTACCTGGTCGCGATGGCCGGGCCGCTCGTCTCGCTCATCCTCGCGGCGATCGGCACGGCTGCTGCGGTGCCGCTGCAGGCTCACACCGTTCCTCGGCTGCTGGTCGAGGAGGTCGCGCTGGCCAATGGGCTGGTGGCCCTGTTCAACCTGCTGCCGGGGCTGCCCCTGGATGGTGGCCGGGTTCTGCGGGCCCTCGTCTGGCGGCTGTCCGGTAGCAGCGAGCGGGGGACTGCCGTCGCCGCGTTCACCGGTCGCGGGCTCGCCGTACTCGTCGCCGCCGTGCCCTTTGTCCTCATCGCCGTCTCGGGCTCGCCGACGACGCTGCTGTCCCTGGTGCTGTTCTCGCTCCTCGCCGCGTTCCTGTGGTCCGGCGCAACGCAGTCGCTGCGGATCGCACGGCTTCGCGGCCGACTGCCGGAGCTCTCGCTCGCGCGCCTCACCCGACCGGCTGTCCCCGCCAGCGCGTCGACCCCGCTTGCGATGGCGCTCGCGCATCTCGAGCAGCAGTCGGCGGGGAGCATCGTGGTGGTGGACCACGACGCGCGTCCGACGGCCCTAGTGTCGGAGTCGGCGGTGGCAGCGACGCCGCAGGAGCGACGGCCCTGGCTGCCCGTGTCGGATGTCGCGATCGCGCTCGTGCCGGGCCGGATCCTGTCGGCCGACCTGTCGGGAGAGGCGCTGCTCCTCGCGATGCGCGCGACGCCGGCGTCGGAGTACCTGGTGGTGGAGGACAGCGGTGAAGTCCTCGGGGTGCTGGCCACGACTGATGTCGCGCGGATCGTCAGCGCATGAGCGAGCCGACGGGCGCGGCGCGGCGGCGCGGGCCCTTCCGTCCGGGTGACCAGGTGCAGCTGACCGACACCAAGGGCCGCCACCACACGATCACCCTGGAGGAGGGCAAGCGCTTCCACACGCATCGCGGGAGCTTCGCCCACGACGAGCTGATCGGGCAGCCGGAGGGCTCCGTGCTGTCCATCGCCGGCACCAGCTACATCGCCTTGCGGCCCTTGCTCAGCGACTACGTGCTGTCGATGCCGCGCGGCGCGACGGTCGTCTACCCCAAGGACGCGGCGCAGATCGTCGGGCTGGCCGACATCTTCCCCGGCGCCCGCGTCGTGGAGGCCGGAGCAGGCTCGGGTGCGCTGAGCTGCTCACTGCTCCGTGCCGTGGGGGACCAGGGCAGTGTGACCTCGTACGAGCGCAGGGAGGAGTTCGCCGACATCGCCCGAGCCAACGTGGAGCGCTTCTTCGGCGGACCACACCCGGCGTGGAGGCTGACCGTGGGTGACCTGGTCGAGTCCCTCACCGAGACCGACGTCGACCGCGTGGTGCTCGACATGCTCGCGCCCTGGGAGTGCGTCGAGGCGGTGGCCGGCGCGCTCGCTCCGGGTGGCCTGCTCTGCTGCTACGTCGCCACGACGACTCAGATGTCGGTGCTGGTCGAGGCGCTGCGCGAGCACGGGGAGTTCACCGAGCCGGCCGCGTGGGAGTCGATGGTGCGCACCTGGCACGTGGAGGGGCTCGCTGTCCGCCCCGACCACCGGATGATCGGGCACACCGGCTTCCTCGTCACCTCGCGGCGGATGGCTCCTGGAGTTGCCGCCCCGGCCCGGCGGCGAAGGCCAGCACAGAGTCATCGGACAGAGCGTGCGTACGACGAGGACGTGGCGCCCGCAGCCGGACCGCACCGGCCCGACCTGCCCTGAGCGCTACGGGTGTCCGGTCAGGCGGCGTCGGGCCCGGCGACCGCGGTGCCGTCGGAGACGCGCACCACATGGATGCACTCTCCGGGACACTCCTTGGCCGAGTCGATGACGTCGAGTACCAAATGGGCGGGTACGGGCACCTCAGCGCTGGACCCGGTGAGCAGCTCACCCGTGGCTGACTTGACGTAGGCGATGCCGTCGACATCGAGCTCGAAGACCTCGGGGGCGTACTGGGCGCAGAGACCGTCGCCCGTGCAGAGCGCATGCTCGACCCTGACGGCGAGGGCTGTCGGGTCGATCACACACACCTCCTCGGCGGTCTCCAATGCGGCTGGTCCAAGACGATACGTGGTGGGTTGGGGCCCGGCGCGCCACACCCGGCTCGGTGGTTCGCGCGCTGTGGGCCAGTGGCGGCGGTAGGCTCGCGAACAGCTGCTGAACCGCTCCGGAGGAGGTGACGTTCGTGCCGTCCCACGATGACGCCGACGCGCGAGCCGCACACCGTGACGAGGCGACTCAGAAGGAGCTCCACGAGCTGACGACGCAGGTCTCCTTCCTCGAGGAGGAAGTGGCCGTGCTGCGCCGCAAGCTCGCGGAGTCGCCGCGGGCCGTGCGCGGTCTGGAGGACCGACTCACCGAGGCCCAGCAGACGCTCGCCTCGCTCACCGGCCAGAACGAGAAGCTCGTCGCCACCCTCAAGGAGGCGCGCGACCAGATCGTGGCGCTCAAGGAGGAGGTGGACCGCCTCGCGCAGCCGCCCTCGACCTACGGCGTCTTCCTCGAGGCGCACGAAGACGGCACCGTCGACCTGTTCACGGGCGGGCGCAAGCTGCGGGTCACGGTTGCTCCCACCGTCGAGCTGGACGAGCTGCGCAAGGGCCAGGAGCTCATGCTCAACGAGGCCCTCAACGTCGTGCAGGCGCTGGCGTTCGAGAAGCGCGGCGACGTCGTCATGCTCAAGGAGATCCTCGAGGGCGGCGACCGCGCTCTGGTGATCGGCCACACCGACGAGGAGCGCGTGGTCTTCCTCGCCGACTCCTTGATGGACCAACCCATCAGGGCCGGTGACTCGCTGCTGCTCGACGCGCGCTCCGGCTACGTCTACGAGCGCATCCCCAAGAGCGAGGTCGAGGAGCTCGTCCTCGAAGAGGTCCCGGATATCGACTACACCCAGATCGGTGGCCTCGCCGCGCAGATCGAGTCGATCCGCGACGCGGTCGAGCTGCCTTACTTGCACGCCGACCTGTTCAAGGAACACCAGCTGCGTCCGCCCAAGGGCGTCCTGCTCTACGGACCTCCCGGCTGCGGCAAGACGCTGATCGCCAAGGCCGTCGCGAACTCGCTGGCAAAGAAGGTGGCGGAGGTCACCGGGAAGCCCGAGGGCAAGAGCTTCTTCCTCAACATCAAGGGCCCCGAGCTGCTCAACAAGTACGTCGGCGAGACCGAACGCCACATCCGGCTGATCTTCCAGCGCGCCCGGGAGAAGGCCTCCGAGGGCACCCCCGTCATCGTCTTCTTCGACGAGATGGACTCGCTGTTCCGCACCCGCGGCAGTGGTGTCTCGTCCGACGTCGAGAACACGATCGTGCCGCAGCTGCTCAGCGAGCTCGACGGCGTCGAGGGCCTGGAGAACGTCCTGGTGATCGGGGCCTCCAACCGCGAGGACATGATCGATCCCGCGATCCTGCGACCTGGTCGGCTCGACGTGAAGATCAAGGTCGAGCGACCGGACGCTGAGGCGGCCAAGGACATCTTCTCGAAGTACATCACCGCCGACCTGCCGCTTCACGCCGAAGACCTCGGCGAGAACGGCGGCAGCCGCGCGGCAACCGTGGCCGCGATGATCCAGCGCGTCGTGGAGCGGATGTACACCGAGTCGGAGGAGAACCGGTTCCTCGAGGTGACCTACGCCAACGGGGACAAGGAGGTCCTCTACTTCAAGGACTTCAACTCCGGCGCCATGATCCAGAACATCGTCGACCGCGCCAAGAAGATGGCCATCAAGGACTTCCTCGAGACGAAGCAGAAGGGGCTGCGGATGCAGCACCTGATCGTCGCGTGCGTGGATGAGTTCAAGGAGAACGAGGACCTGCCCAACACGACCAATCCCGACGACTGGGCGAGGATCTCGGGCAAGAAGGGCGAGCGGATCGTCTACATCCGCACCCTCGTCTCCGGCAAGGAAGGCGCGGCGAGCGGCCGTTCCATCGACACCGTTTCCAACACCGGCCAGTACCTCTGACGCGCTACACATCGGCGGCTCCCACGGATGCCGCGCTTCACTGGGCGTCTGGCAGCTGCGGAAGTGTCGTTGCCTCGTGCCGGCGACTGCAGGGCGGGATCAGCGCGGACACTCACGTGCTCACCCTGCGCGACGGTCGCGAGGTGGTCCTTCGCCAGCCGTTCGACACCGAGTGGGAGCAGGTCGGTCAGCACTACGCCGTACTCGACGCGCTGCGTGTGACGCGGGTGCCTGCTCCCGAGCCACGGGGCGTCGACACCGTCGGTGAGCAGGCCGGTCGCCCCTCGCTGCTGATGTCGCTCCTTCCCGGCGAGCCACGCGTTCAGGTGCCGCCGACGGATGAGTGGCTGAGCTCGTTGGCCCTCACAGCCGCGCGCATCCACGAGACGCCCGTTGCGCACATGTCCTTCGTGCCCGCGCGGCGTGAGCGGCTGGAGGCAGGGATCGCCCGTGGACCAGAGGACTCGCTGACGGGCGCAGACCTCGAGGTGTGGCACCTGGTGGCGGAGGACCCCTCGATCCTGGACACCGGGCCCAACGGCCTCGTGCATCGCGACTACTGGTCGGGAAACACGTTGCGCGTCGAGTCCGAGGTCACTGGCGTGGTGGACTGGGCCGGCGCCTGCCTGGGACCGCCGGAGGTGGACGCGGCTGAGTGCGCCTTCGACCTCGTCATCGCCCATGGCCCGGAGGTGGGGGAGAGGTTCCTGAACCTGTGGAGCGAGCTCACCGGCAGGGACGCCGTACTCGCGCGCCGTTGGTGGTTGGTGACTCTCATCAACTCGGTCAACCTCGACGAGTGGCTCCCGGCCTACCCGC
>JAVEEJ010000155.1 GCA_030840515.1 Frankiaceae bacterium
TCCACCTCCACGTCGAGTGAGCCGTCGACGCACAGCGGCTCGTCGTACTGCGAGATCTGGAAGTCCTTCGGCATGTCCGGGTAGAAGTAGTTCTTGCGCGCGAAGCGGCACCACTCGGCGATGTCGCAGCCGAGTGCGAGCCCGATCAGGATCGTGTTGCGGATGGCGGCCTCGTTCGCGACCGGCAGCGATCCGGGCAGCCCGAGACAGGTCGGGCAGACCTGCGTGTTCGGCTCCCCGCCGAACGTCGTCGAGCAGCCGCAGAACATCTTGGTGCGCGTGCCGAGCTCGACGTGCACCTCGAGCCCGATGACCGGCTCATAGCGAGTGAGCGCCTCGTCGAAAGGCACCAGAGCGGTCGCGGTGGTCACAGCGCAGGTGCCCCTTCCAGGATCGGCGCGCCCCAGCTGCCGAGCAGCGCCTCCTCCAGCGCCCCTCCCAGCAGGTAGAGCCGGTCGTCGGCCATCGGCGGTGCCATCACCTGCAGCCCGACCGGCAGCCCGTCCTCCGGCGCGAGCCCGACCGGCAGCGACATCGAGGCGTTCCCCGCCAGATTCGAAGGGATGGTGCACAGGTCGGCCAGGTACATCGCCATCGGATCGTCGATCCGCTCGCCGATCCGGAACGCGGTGGTCGGCGTCGTCGGGGACACGAGTACGTCGACCTTCGCGAACGCAGCCTCGAAGTCGCGCGTGATGAGGGTGCGCACCTTCTGCGCCGAGCCGTAGTAGGCGTCGTAGTAGCCGCTCGACAGGGCATAGGTGCCGAGCATGATGCGGCGCTTTGCCTCAGCCCCGAACCCTGCCTCGCGGGTCAACGCCATCACCTCTTCTGCGCTGCGCTCACCGTCGTCGCCGACCCGCAGGCCGTAGCGGATCGAGTCGAAGCGCGCGAGGTTGGACGAGCACTCGCTCGGCAGGATCAGGTAGTAGGCGGGCAGTGCGTACTCGAAGTGCGGGCAGCTCACCTCGTGCACCTCGGCGCCGAGCTGCTCGAGCAGCGCGACGGCCTCCCGGAAGCGCTGCTCGACGCCCGCTTGGTAGCCCTCGCCCTGCAGCTCGCGCACCACCCCGACCTTCAAGCCCTTGATGTCCTTGCGACGGGCAGCAGCAACCACGTCCGGCACCGGAGCGTCGATCGAGGTCGAGTCGAGCGGGTCGTGACCGCCGATCACCGCGTGCAGCAGCGCGGCATCCTCGACGGTCCGTGCACAAGGCCCCGCCTGGTCGAGACTCGAAGCGAGGGCCACGAGTCCGTAACGCGAGACACCACCGTACGTCGGCTTCACACCAACCGTCCCGGTGACCGCTCCCGGCTGGCGGATGGATCCGCCGGTGTCGGTGCCGATCGCGATGGGCGCCTCGAAGGCGGCGACGGCCGCGGCCGATCCGCCACCACTCCCCCCGGGGATGCGGTCGAGGTCCCACGGGTTGTGAGTCGGGCCGAACGCGCTGTGCTCGGTGGACGAGCCCATCGCGAACTCATCCATGTTGGTCTTGCCGAGGATCACCACACCGGCGTCCCGCAGCCGGGTGACGACGGTCGCGTCGTAGGGCGGGCGCCAGCCTTCGAGGATCCGCGACCCGCAGGTGGTGGGGATCCCGCGCATCGTGATCAGGTCCTTGAGAGCGAGTGGTACGCCGGCCAGCGGGCCGCTGATTTCCCCCGCGTCGACCCGCTTCGCCTGGGCGAGCGCTCCCTCGGCGTCGACGTGCAGGAACGCATGCACCCGCTCGTCCACCGCGGCGATCCGGTCGAGGTGTGCCTGCGCGACCTCGACCGCGGACGCGTCCTTCGTGGCAATTGTCGCGGCGAGCTCTGTCGCGGTGAGCCGGGTGAGGTCGGCCATCAGACTTCCTCGCCCAGGATGCGAGGCACGCGGAAGCGCTGCGACTCCACAGCCGGGGCACCCGCCAGAGCCTCTTCGGCGGTCAGCCCGGGCCGCGGTTCGTCAGGCCTGAAGACGTTGGTGAGCGGGACGCTGTGGCTCGTCGGCGGCACGTCCTCGCCCGCGACCTCGCTGACCCTGGCGACTGAGCTGATGATGACGTCGAGCTGCGCCGCGTAGGTGTCGAGCTCGTCGTCGGTCAGCTGCAGACGGGCGAGCCGGGCGAGGTGGGCTACCTCGTCCCGCGTGATCGTGGACATGGCGGCGAGCCTACCGACGCGGCCTCAAGCCGCTGCCCGCCGTACTCGCCCCCCACGCCCGCTTGTGGACATCCCGCACGCGAAGGGTCGCCTTGCGGAGACCCTGCTGCGGTGCCTGCCCTGCTGCGCCGCGAGAGCTTGCTCCGCGACGGTGTGAGCGCCAGCACGGTAGCCCGGCGCATCGCGAGCGGCCGGTGGATCTCGCTAGCCAAGGGCATCTACGTGGAGCGCGACGCCTGGCAGGCGGCCACTGACGGCCAGCGACACCTCGCGCGCGCGCGTGCCCTGGCCTGGACGCATCGTGCGGCGATCGCATCCTGGTCGGCAGCCGTCGCCTGGGATCTTCCGATCGTGGGGCCAGCGCCGGACGCGGTGCACCTGATCCGCGGCCATGGTCGGGTCCGCAGCGGCGACCCCGTCGTGCGAGTGGCGCCGCTGAGGCGAACGGAGCTGCGCGCGAGCGAGGGCTGGCGGATCACCTCACCCGCGCGGACCTTTGCGGATCTCGCCCGAGAGGCCACCCTCGCGCAGGCGGTGGTCCTGGGCGACGCGATTCTCCGCCGCCGCATCGCCACGGTGCACGAGCTCGCGGAAGCCGTGACCCGCCAGGCTGCCTGGCCGGGACAGCGGGCTGCTGCCACTGCCCTCACGCTGGTCGACCCTCGCGCCGACTCTCCCCTCGAGTCGCTGGGACGCCTTGGCCTCGTCGATGCGGGGCTGTCGGTCAAGCCTCAGCACCGGGTCCGCGTCAGCGGAAGCACCTACTACATCGACTTGCTGGTGAACGGACGCTTGGCTGTGGAAGGGGACGGCGCCCTGAAGTACGGGCCCGACCGGCCGCCGCAGACGCTCTACGACGAGAAGATCCGACAGGAGCGGATTGAGCTGTCCGGCCTCCCCGTGCTTCGGTACGCGTGGCCCGAGGTCTGGCCCACGCCTGAGCCGCTAGTCCGACGGGTGCTGGCTCGCTTGGCGCAGCTGGACGCGGCGTGATTGCGGGGCGTCGTACTCGCTGAAGTGCCGTATTGGTCGTGCCAGGGCGCGATTTATGGCACTTGAGCGAGTACGGCGAAGGGGGCCGAGCGGTCAGGGGCGAGCGGTCAGGCGCCGTCGGCGATGGTCAGCACGGGCCGCGCCCGGCCGATGTCGCGCAGCCACGCGGTCGCCTCGCTGGCGGGGAGGGCCTTGGACAGGTACCAGCCCTGCGCGAAGTCGCAGCCCATCTTGGCCAGCGCCTGCCAAGCCGACTCGGTCTCGACGCCTTCCGCGACAACCCGGAGTCCGAGGGCGTCGCCGAGGTCGATGATCGAGCGCACGATGGTCGCGTCGTCGTCGTCGACGTCCATCCGCATGACGAACGAGCGGTCGATCTTGATCTCGCTGACGGGGAGCCGTCGCAGGTGCACGAGCGACGAGTAGCCGGTGCCGAAGTCGTCGAGCGAGATCGTGACGCCGAGCTGGTTGAGCTCGTCGAGCATGGTGGCGACCCGGTCCGCGTCGGCCATGAGGGTGCCTTCGGTGATCTCCAGCACGAGCCGGTGGCCCGGGACTGAGTAGGCAGCGAGGCGGCTGCCGAGGAACGCGACGAACGTGTCGTCGTGCAGGTCGCGCATCGAGACGTTGACCGCGACCTGGACGCTGAGCCCCTGCAGGGTCCAGGTCGAGACCTGCGCCAGCGCGTGCTCGAGGACGTAGCGGGTCAGCTTCGGCATGAGACCGGACTGCTCGGCCAGCGGGATGAACTCGTCGGGCGGGATCGTGCCGCGTTCCGGGTGCTGCCACCGCACGAGCGCCTCGACCCCGTGCACGACGCCGCCGGGGAGGCTGGCCTTCGGCTGGTAGTGCAGCTCGAGCTGGCCGTAGTCGAGTGCGGTGCGCAACTCCGACAGCAGGCCGAGCCGGTTCGCGGAGTTGCGGTCCCGGTCGGGGGCGTAGACCTCGACGCCGCGACGGGACGCTTTGGCCAGGTACATCGCCACGTCTGCGCGCTGCATGAGGGTGACGGCGTCGACGGCGTGGTCGGGCACGAGCGCAACGCCGATGCTCGCCTCGGGGCCGATCACGAATCCGTCGATGCGGAACGGCTCGACGAGTGCCGCGCGCGCCCGCTCGGCAACCTCGATGGCCGAGCTCGCGCTGCGCACCGTCGGAAGCAGGACGGCGAACTCGTCGCCACCCAGCCGCGCGACGATGTCGCCAGGACGCAGCGCACCCTCGAGCCGGGCCGCCACCAGCTGGAGCAGCCGGTCTCCCGCCGCGTGCCCCAACGTGTCGTTGACCTCTTTGAACCGGTCGAGGTCGAGCAGGAACAGGGCGACCGCGCGACCGCTGCGAGTGCCGTCGTCGATGGAGCGCCGAATGTGCTCGACGAGCAGCTGGCGGTTGGGCAGCCCGGTGAGCGCGTCGTGAAGTGCCTCGTGCTCGCGCTCGAGCGACACCGCCGCGCTCTTGTAGACCGCAACCAGCGGGATGAGGAACAGCGGCACGAAGGTCGGGCTGCGCTGCAGGCAGACCACGACTGCGGGCGAGAAGCTGAGCAGCGCCGCGTCGCCGAGGATGCGCATGTCGAGGTGCTCGCGCGCAGCGATGAGGACGGGCTTGCCGTCACGCAGGGCGTAGGCGACGGAGATGAGCGCGTGGTTGGCCAGGAAGTAGGTGACAGCGGCGGCGAGTACGGCGGGCAGCAGGCGCGTGGTCAACGTGACCCAGCCGCCACCGGGGAGGCCGAGGACTGGCACGCCGCCGACGCCGAGCACTGCACGCGACGCGAGCAGACACAGCCCGTGCATGCCGACGTTGAAGCTGATCCGCCACCACTGCTTGCGCTGGAACGTGTCGCCCATGACGCTGACCGCGGTCTGCATGAGCAGGGCCGGACCGAGGCCGAAGCACACCAGCATCGCGAAGACGAACGCCGTACTCGTGCCGATCGCGATCTTGCTCTGCCGCAGCTGCGGGGCCAGGGCGGGAAGCTCGCCCACCACGGTGAGCGCGGCGAGCACGACGAACGCGCTGCCGAGCCGGTCGCGGTCGAGCACGGTGAGCGGGATGCCGGCGATGACGACGAGGGTGCCGAGCAGGGCTACGGGGTCGGTGTAGCGGCGAAGCGGCGGGCGCGCGAGGTACGCGTCCCTGCCCCGGCCGAGCGCACCCACTGACGGACCTCCGCATGACTCACCGAACAAGGGAGTCCCCCTGCCTGCTGACCGCATCGGCAGCGCGGGCCGTTCCTTGAGCGTGAGTGGGACGCAGGCCCCGCTGCGTGCCCAAATGTCCGGTTCGTCCTGTGCCTTTTGGTGGGACCCGGGTTCAGCTGGGAGCTGTGGCCGCTGCGCTCGCGGCCTCGGGGCCTTGCTCGAGGAGCACGCCGAAGCCCGCGTCGTCGAGCATCGGGACGCCGAGGGCCACTGCCTTGTCGTACTTCGAGGCGCCCGGGTCCGCGCCGACGACGACGAAGCTGGTCTTCTTCGACACCGACCCGACCACCTTGCCCCCGCGCTCTTGGACGGCCTCGCTCGCCGAGTCGCGGCTCCACCGCTGCAGGGTGCCGGTGATCACCACGCTGACCCCTTCGAGCGGCCGCGGCCCGTCCTCGGAGGATTGGTCGGCGAGTACGGCGCCAGCCCGCCTCCACTTGGCCACGATGTCGCGGTGCCAGTCCACGGCGAACCAGTCGTGGATCGCCTGACCGACCACCGGGCCGACGCCCTCGACGGCGGCGAGCTCGGCGACCGAGGCGTTCTCGATCCGGTCCAGCGAGCGGAACTCGCGGGCGAGGTCCCGGGCCGTGGGTGCACCGACGTGGCGGATCGAGAGGGCGACGATGAACCGCCACAGCGGCCGGTGCTTCGCCTCCTCGAGCGACACCAGCAGCTGCCGAGCGGCGGCGGAGAGAGTCCCGTCCTTGTTGGTGTAGAAGCTGGACCGGGCGAGCGCGTCCTCGTCGAGCAGCAAGACGTCCCCCTCGTCGCTGACCACGCCCTCGTCGACGAGGCTGGCGGCGGCTTTCCAGCCGAGGCCCTCGATGTCGAGCGCGACCCGGCTGCACATGCCGAAGATGCGCTCGCGCAGCTGCGCCGGGCAGGAGCGCTGGTTGGGGCAGCGCAGGTCCACGTCGCCTTCCCGCGCGCGTTGAAGCGGGGTCTTGCAGGCTGGGCAGCGGTCCGGCATGACGAACTCGGTCTCGCTGCCGTCGCGCAGGTCGACTACCGGGCCGACGACCTCCGGGATCACGTCGCCGGCTCGACGCACCACCACGGTGTCGCCGATCAGCACGCCCTTGCGGCGGACCTCGTCCTGGTTGTGCAGGGTCGCGGTGGACACCGTGACGCCGCCGACGTGAACGGGCTCGAGCTGAGCGAAAGGCGTCGCACGCCCGGTGCGGCCGACGCTCACGAAGATGTTGCGCAGCTTGGTCATCGCCTCCTCGGGCGGGTACTTCCATGCCACTGCCCAGCGCGGCGCCTTGGACGTCGCACCGAGCCGGCGCTGCAGGTCGATCCGGTCGACCTTGATGACGACGCCGTCGATCTCGTGCTCGACGTCGTGCCGGTGCTCGCCGTAGTGCGCGACAAAGCCCTGCACGCCCTTCGTCGTCTCGAACACCTCATAGCGGGTCGACACCGGCAGTCCCAGCTCGGCAAGCGCCTCGTAGGCACCGGACTGCGTGGGCGGGTCGAAGCCTTCCCGCGCGCCGAGCCCGTGCAGGGTCACGTGCAGCGGACGGGACGCGGTGACCCGGGGGTCCTTGACGCGCAGGGACCCCGCGGCGGCGTTGCGCGGGTTGGCGAACGGCTTCTGCTCGTTCTCCACGAGCCGGGCATTCAGGTCGGCGAACTCCTGCGTGGGCCGGAAGATCTCGCCGCGCACCTCGAGCAGCCGCGGCGCTCCCTTACCCAACCGCGCCGGCACCTGCTGCAACGTCCTGACGTTGTTGGTCACGTCCTCGCCGGTCACTCCGTCACCCCGGGTCGCGGCGCGCACCAGTCGCCCGTCCTCGTAGACGAGGTCGATGGCCAGGCCGTCGATCTTCAGCTCACACAGCCAGGCATCCACGGGCACTTCGCGCTGGGCCCGCTCGGCCCACGCCGCGAACTCGCCGTCGTCGAAGACGTTGTCGAGGCTGAGCAACCGCTCCAGATGCGCGACCGGCTCGAAGCGGGTGTCGAAGCCGCCGAAGTTCACCTTCTGCGTCGGGGAGTCCGGCGTGCGCAGCTCAGGCCACTTGTCCTCGAGCTCCGACAGCTCGCGCATCATCGCGTCGTAGTCGGCGTCGCTCACCGACGGCTGGTCGAGCACGTAGTAGCGGTAGGCGTGCTCCTCGAGCTCGCGCGCGATGTCCTGGTGTCGCAGGAGGGCCTTCTCCGGCGGCCCCTGCTTCGCGGGGCTCATCGCGGCTCCTCGGGAGACTCGTCGAGGACCTGCGCCACCCGCCTGCACAGCCCGAGTGCGGTGCGCACCCATCCGCTGGAGGCACCCGCGAGTCCGCACGTCGGCGTCACCACGACGACTTCACTGAGGCGCTCGGGCGGGAACCCCAGCCGATGCCACAGCCGACGGGCCGGTTCGGCGAGGTCCTTCACGGTCGGGGGCACCCCCGGCCCCAGCGACGGCACCAGTCCCAGCCAGAGCTCGCGCCCGGACTCAACCAGCCCCCCCAGCGCGTCGTGGTCCTTGTCGCGGATCAGCGACGCGTCGACGCTGACGGCATCGGCACGGCCGAGGAGCGAGTACGGCGGCTCCGCGGCGCAGCAGTGCAGGGCCGTGCGCGCCCCGCCATCCCGGATCCCATCGAGCACAACGTCCAGCGCGTCTCGCGCCGCGCTCGCGTCAACCGGTGCGAACGCTCTCAGCCCGCTGGCGGTCGGCACGTGGCCGGCGAGCACCATCGGTAGCGCAGGCTCGTCGAGCTGCAGCACCAGCTCGGCGCCCGGGACCCGCTTGCTCACCTCCGCGATGTGCTCAGCCGCGCCTTCGGCGAGAGAGGCGGTCAGGTCGCGTACTGCCCCCCGGTCCCCCAGGACCTTGTCGCCGCGGGACAGCTCGAGGCTGGCGGCGAGGGTCCAGGGCCCGCAGAGCTGGAGCTTGAGCGGACCGCCGTACTCGTGCCCGTGGATCTCGAGCGCATCGAGGTCTCGGCTGAGCAGTTCGCGCGCGCGGTTCTGGTCGTGGCTCGGGCGGTCGACGATGCGCCAGCCGGCGGGTTGCAGGTCGACGTTGAGACCGGCGAGTACGGCGCCACCGGTGCGGCCCACCAGGTCGGCGCCGACACCACGTGAGGGCAGCTCGGGCAAGTGCGGGAAGTCGGGGAGCTCACCGAGCACGAGGCGCATGGCCTCATCGATGTCGTCATAGGGCAGGGACCCGATCCCGGTGGCCGCTGCTCTCACAGATCTGACCCTACTGATCGGGTCCGACGCAGACCTGGCCCACTCACGGCCTTCGGCGCAGGCTCAGCTGCGGGGCGGCTGCTCGCTGCGCATCCGCCACGCATCCGTGATCAGCTCCTCGAGTCGGGCCTTGTCGACCTGCTCGAGCCGGAGCATCACAAGGGCTGATCCCTCGTAGCCCGGCGCCGTGAAGAACTTGTCCGGCTCGCCTCTGAGCAGTGCCTGCTTCTCTTCCTCGTCACCGACGTAGATGACCGCGATGTCGGACCGAATGACACGCCGCCCCCCAGGCCGTCGCTCCGGGTAGGACCACACGAACCCTCGACCGGTCACGCGGAAGTCGAAGCCCTCGCTGTCGATCTCGACCACGCCGGGTAGCGACAATGCGATCGCGCGCACGTCATCCGCATCAGCCACGAGCGCAGCCTGCCAGTGCACGCGTCTCCATCGACCTCAGCGTCGGCGCGTGGCCTTCTTCGCAGGGGCCTTCTTGACGGCGGCCTTCTTGGTGGGGGCCTTCTTCACGGTCGTGGCGGCCGCCCGCTTCACCGGAGCCGCCTTCTTGGGCGGTGCCGTTCGCGCGGGCGCCGGCTTCGGCGCGGCCGACGAGGCAGCGCGAGTGCGGCCGCCCTCGAGCCATGCCAGGTCGGATCGCAGTGCGGCGATCACGTCGGCTCGTTCCGCCGTCGCGCTGCGGACGGCAAGGCTGAAGCGCGTGATGACCTCGAGGTCGGTGAGCTCCACAGTGTCGGACATGGACGCAGACCCTAGCGAGAGTTCTGTCAAACCGGCCCAAGCGGGGAAACACGGCCCTAGCATCGACGTAACAGCACTTACTCGCGAGGAAACCGATGCGCCGCGTTCTTGTGACAACCGCACTCACCGCACTCGCCCTTGTGGCGGCACCGTCCTTCGCCTCGGCGGCGACCTACAGCTCGACGGGCGCGCTATGCACGAAGGTCGGGACCTCCGGCGCGGACCGCATCTATGGGACCACGCACCGAGACGTCATCTGCGGCCTCGGGGGCAACGACTTGATCTACGCGTACGGCGGCGACGATCTGGTCGACGCCGGGAGCGGGAACGACACGGTCTACGCCGCGACCGGCAACGATGTCGTCTATGCCGGAACCGGCAACGACGTGGTCTCGGGGGACGTCGGGGCTGACACGATCTACGGGAGTGACGGAGCCGACCGCATCAGCGGCGGAAGCGGCGCCGACAAGGAGAGCGGCGGCGCGGGGGGCGACATCCTGCGCGGGGGCGACGACAACGACAGGCTCCTCGGTCAAGACGGCAACGACGACCTGGCCGGCGACAACGGCAGCGACACGGTCGACGGCGGGGCCGGGACAAACTGGTGCACGATCGGCTCAACGGACACCCAGAAGGCCTGCGTCTACGACCAGTCCGCGCCGGTGCTCAAGGACTCCGAGGTCACGCCAGACCCCGTGGACGTGACGACCGGCGACCGGCTCCTCCTCGCGCGGCTTCACCTGGTGGACGACACCGGGGTATCCACCGTGCAGATCGGCTTCCAGGACTTCACCACGGGTGAACTGGGACCGTCCGGAGGCAACCCGCATCTGGTCTCGGGCACTGTCAGGGACGGCATGTGGGAGGCCACCGTCAAGGCGCACCGCTACAGCGAGCCCGGTGTGTTCGAGATGTACGTCGACGCCAGGGACCGCGTCGGGCGTTGGCTCAACACCATGGTGGACTCCGCCATCACCGTCAGAGACGCGACACCGGATCGCTCCAACGCCGTGGTCCAGAGCGTGCACCTGCTGAGCAGCACCGTCGATGCTCGGAGCGCAGACACGTCGATCGGCGCGACGGCCCACATCACGGACGACGCGTCAGGAGCAGAGGTAGGCGATGTGTTCATGTGCCTGTACTCGCCGGGGAGTGCGGGCGCCTACAACCAACAGCCCTGCGACAACATGGAGCGCTACTCAGGGACGGCGCGGGATGGCTCGTGGCGGTCGACGTCTTCCATCCCCAAGGGCTCGGTGGGTGGCACCTGGAACGTGGGGATCTGGGTCACCGACCAGGTCCATCAGGGCAGCCCCACCTACTTCCTGGGGGAAGACGTCTATCGCGCGTACACAGCAGACAGCCCGGCACCCGAGCCCAGTTACGTCAGCCTGGCGAACGCTCGCTTCACGGTTCTGGGCGACGCTGACAACACGTCCGCCAGCTTGCTCGGCTTCAAGGCGGACGTCACGTCGGTGGACACGCTGACAGCTGCGAAGACCGTGACCTTGAGCGTCCAGGCGCACGACGCCGCCGGGGAAGGCGTCTCAGGGGTGGGCGGCACGATCGCCGCTGAGAGCAACGACGCGAGCTCGCCGAGCTTCCCCCCTGCAGACGGTGTTCGATTCCAAGGCACGCTGACGGATGGATGGTGGAGCCTCACCTTCACCTTCCCGCAGGGCACGCCGCCGGGCCGCTACCCCGTTTCTCAGATCTGGGTGTCCGACAAGAGCCACTGGCAGTCGTATGCGCCGCCCGCGTCGCCCTACGCCGGCTACCCCGACCAGCTCGCATTCCCACCCGGCAGCATCCGAACGGCGGACGGCGGTCAGTGGGACGGCGTGATCACCGTGGTAGACAGCTCAAGCAGCACGCCGAGCTAGTTCGCGACGATGGTCGCTGACCCCAACACGCGACTGTCGGCGTAGAGCACCAGCGCCTGACCCGGCGCAACCCCGCGGAACGGGGTTTGCGCCTTCACGCAAACCCGCCCCCGCGACCAGGTCACATGAGCGGGTACGGCGTCTCCGTGCGCGCGGATCTGCACCAGGCACTCGAGCTCGGCCTCCGGCTCGAGACCGCACCACATCAGCCGCTCGCCGACGACCTCGGTGACATCAAGAGCCTCCACGGGCCCGACGGTCACCGTGCGGTCGACGGGCGAGATCTCGAGCACGTAGCGCGGCCGCCCATCCGGCGCCGGCCGGTCCAGGGCGAGTCCACGCCGCTGCCCCACCGTGTAGGCGAACGCACCCGCGTGCTCCCCGAGCACCTCCCCGGTGACGCTGTCGAGGATGGGCCCTCGCTGCTCGCCCAGGTGACCGCGCAGCCAGCCGGCGGTGTCGCCGTCGGGCACGAAGCACACGTCGTGGCTGTCGGGCTTGTCAGCGACGGCGAGCCCCCGGCTGGCTGCCTCCAGCCGCACCTCGCTCTTGAGCGAGTCCCCAAGCGGGAACAGCGCGTGCGCGAGCTGGTCGGGCCGCAGCACGGCCAGCACGTAGGACTGGTCCTTGCTGTGATCGACCGCGCGGTGCAGCCGGCCGTCGACGTTGCGGGCGTAGTGACCGGTGCAGACGGCGTCGAAGCCCAGCGCAAGCGCCTTGTCGAGCACCGCGGCGAACTTGATCTTCTCGTTGCACCGCAGGCACGGGTTAGGCGTGTGGCCCGCGGCGTACTCGTTCACGAAGTCATCGATCACATCGGCCTGGAACCGCTCCGCCATGTCCCAGACGTAGAAGGGGATGGCGAGTACGTCGGCAGCGCGGCGGGCGTCGCGTGAGTCCTCGAGGGTGCAGCACCCGCGCGCACCTTCGCGATGGGTGGCCGGCTTGGGCGAGAGCGCGAGGTGCACCCCGGTTACCTCGTGACCGGCGTCCACGCATCGCGCAGCGGCGACAGCGCTGTCCACGCCGCCCGACATGGCGGCGAGGACCTTCATGCGCGCCGCGCGCGCTCGACGACGGCGGGCAGTGCCTCGATGAGGGCGTCGACGTCTGCGGCAGTCGAGGTGTGGCCGAGGCTGAAACGGAGCGATGACCGGGCGCGCGCCTCGGCGTGACCCATCGCGAGGAGCACGTGACTCGGCCGCGCGACCCCGGCGCTGCAGGCGCTGCCGGTGGAGCAGGCGATGCCGCGCGCGTCGAGGAGCAGCAGCAGCGAGTCCCCCTCGCAGCCGGGGAAGGAGAAGTGCGCGTTGCCCGGGAGCCGCAGCGCCAGGTCACTGCCCGGGTCACCGTTGAGCTGCGCCTCCGGCACCGCCTGCAGGACGCGCCGGACGAGGTCGTCGCGCAGTCCGCCGATCCGCTCGGCCTCCTCGACCTGTCGCTTCACGGCGAGCTCCACGGCCACAGCCAGGCTCGCCACCGCGGCCACGGGGAGCGTGCCCGACCGGACGTCGCGCTCCTGTCCTCCGCCGTGCAGCAAGGGCGTCGCGGCGACGTCGCGGCCCAGCACGAGCGCGCCGCTGCCGACGGGGCCGCCGAGCTTGTGACCCGCGAGCGTCAGCGCGTCGACGCCGGCCGCGCCGACGTCGACCGGGAGCTGACCGACGGCCTGCACCGCGTCGGTGTGGAAGGGGATCCCGAAGGACCGCGCGATGTCGGCGAGCTGCGCGATGGGCTGCACGGTGCCGACCTCGTTGTTGGCCCACATGACCGTGAC
>JAVEEJ010000178.1 GCA_030840515.1 Frankiaceae bacterium
CCGTGCAGGGCGCGACGATCGCCGGCTTCCAGCAGCCTGACCAGCTCGAGCTGCTGCAGCCGTACATCGAGCGCTACTTCCTCGAGGTGCGTCGCGTCTGGTCGTCGCGCACCTCGGAGATGGCGCAGCAGATCGTCGAGGGTCTGTTCCCCACGTTGCACGTGTCGGCGTCCACCGTCGAGGCGGTCGACGAGTGCCTCGCAGCGGGTGACGTCCCGCCGGCCCTCAGCCGATTGCTCAACGAGGGCAAGTCCGGACTCGAGCGCGCCCTGCGAGCCCGCGAGCGCGACAGCGCCGCGGAGTAGCCGCCGCGGAGTAGCCGCCGTACTCGCTTCCCACCCTGACCACCCCTTCTCGCCGCACGACGGCTTGCGCACCGCCGGGTCCCGCCGAAACGTCCATAACCCGTCGAACGCAGCTGTGGACAGCGCGCCCACAGCCAGCGGCGGTGTGGCCATCCTGACCCGATGCCACAACGGCGCCGTCCACTCCCGGAACCGTTGCGCGGCAGACCGTTCACTCGTGCCGAGGCACTCGCCGCTGGCGTGACCGACCGCCAGCTCGAGGGAGGCTCGGTGCGGCGGCTGTTTCGCGGCGTATACGCACCTGCTGATCTCACTCTCACGCTGGGTGTCCGGGCTGACGCGGCGTTGCGAGCGCTCCCCGCTTGCGCGGCCATCAGCGGCGAGCTGGGAGTGGCCCTGTGGGGGCTCCCCCGTCCGCTCCGGCGGACGGGCCAGGTCACCCCCGATCCACTTCTGGCTGACCCGGTCACGTGCAGCCTGCCCGCCGCCGAGGCGCGGCGGGACAACAGGGATGCCCTCGACATCGCAGAGGTGCAGCTGCCACCGGAGCATGTGACGGTGCACCTCGGGCGCCGGCTGGTCACGCCCGCCAGGTTGTTCCTTGACCTCGCGGAAGTCTGGTGCCTCGAGGATCTGGTGGCCTTGGGCGATGCGGCACTGCGCCGGGGAGTGGCGACGAGCGACGAGCTGGCCGAGATGGTGCGGTGGGGCAGCGGCCGTCCGGGTGTGGTGCTGGCCAGGCGAGCGCTTCCAATGCTGGACGCGGGCGCGGAGTCGGCGATGGAGAGCCGGCTACGCCTGATCATCGTCCAGGCTGGCCTCCCCAGACCGGAGGCGAACGCTGCGGTGTACGACGAGCACGGCGGGTTCCTCGCGCGCCCAGACCTGCGGCTGCTGCGCTACAAGATCGCGATCGAGTACGACGGCGCGGAGCACGCCGGCCCTCGCCGCAGAAGCGCCGATGAGAGCCGCCGCTACCTCCTGCGGCAGCACGGCTGGGTGGTTCTGGCGTTCACGTCGGAAGAGGTTCTGCATCAGCCTTGGCTCGTTGCCTGCAGGGTGCGCGAAGAGCTGCTGCGCCGAGGCTGGACGCTGGCCAACTCGAACGACGGCTAATCCACTGTTCCTGGCCCCTCAACGGTGGACAACCCGTCATCGGGCGGGTCACTGAGGCTGGCGCCGAGCGGGTGCGGCGCCGAGCGCGCGGCGTGCGGGCGCGGCTAACCGGTGTGGTGGGTGCCGTACGCCACGACGCCGGGGCCGGCGTGGTCGGCCAGCAGGCGGACGCCGTTGACGATCCCGCCCGCCAGGTCACCACCGGCGAAGCTGGACCCCATCGACAGTGCCGCAAGTGCGCAGGCCCGGTCGTCCACCCGGATCGCGGCATGGGTGCCGGTCACGATCTCGACGCGCCGCAGGGCGGGGTCGACATGGACGAGGGTCGCGTACGGCGCCAGGGGGCCGAGCGCCGCGAGCAGTCGCTCCGCATAGACCCGCGGGTCGCCGTCGGAGGGGCCGACGTGCACGGAGTGGATGAGGCCGGTGTTGGACTCGGCCTCCTCGATGACGGTCCTGACGAGCTCCACCTGGCGCTCGTCGAGCACGTCACCAGCTCGCACTGGCTCCGCCTCCGCGAACGTCCTCGGTGGTGGCCGCGCCGGACTCGAGGGCGCGCTCCGGCCGCGACGGGCCGTCGAACCACAGCGGGTCGCCGTCGTAGGGACGGCCCGGGCGGTAGCGCGGACGGCTGGCGGAGTGGGGCGCGTAGACCAGCAGGACGATCACCAGCGTTGCCAGCAGCGGGATCCCCACGAAGATCAGCAGCACGTCGAGGGTGGTGAACGTCGAGTCGTGCGGCGCCTCACCGTCGTCGAGCGCCCAGGCGGGCGTTGCGGCGAGCAACGCCACGAGGGACGCGGTGGCAACGGCAGCGGCGCGAGAAAGGAGCGGCTTCACGGCAGCGAACGGTAGCCGAGAGCCAGGGCGATCAGCATCGCCGCCTCCGATCCCAGGGCGTCGTCGAGCAGGACCTGCTTGCCCGAGCCGTCGGCCAGGGGCAGCCGCCAGTTGGGGTGCTCGTCCGTGGTGCCCGGCTGGTTCTGCACCTGCACGTCCCCCACGGCATCCACGAGCTGGGCCACGCGCAACCGGCACGGGGAGGCAGCCAGCAGCTCGTGCAGCGCGAGACACGCGGCCTCCGTGCTGGACGTGTCCAGCCCACGCGAGTGCGCGAGCGCCAACCAGCCGTCGCGCTCCTTCGCGGCCGCGGCGCGCTCCTCCTCCACCGGGCGGGTGAGCAGACCGAGGCGCTCGCGTAGGTCGACCTGCATGCCGCTCAGCCAGGCCGCGACGGGTGGCATGTCGTGCGTCACGACGGCGCCGAGCGAGCCCTTGCGGAACTCCTCCGGCGGTCGCGGCACCCCGTCGCCGAGGCTCTCGAAGGCCAGCACGGTCGTCCCGAGGATCCCTCGGTCGGCCAGCTCGGCCGATGCCTCGGGTGGCACCACGCCGAGGTCTTCGCCGACGAGCGCTGCGCCGGCGCGGGATGCTTCGAGTGCGAGTACGGCGAGCAGTGCGTCGACGTCGTAGCGGACGTAGGTGCCCGAACTGGGCGGGTGCCCGGCGGGAACCCACCACAGCCGGAACATCCCGAGCACGTGGTCGACCCGCAGCGCGCCGCCGTGCCGGAGCAGCCCACGGGCAATCGCCACGAACGGCTCGTAGCCGGCCTCGGCCAAGCGCTGCGGGTGCCACGGCGGCTGCTGCCAGTCCTGGCCGACCTGGTTGAAGGCGTCAGGTGGCGCCCCGGTGGTGGCGCCCAGGACGAGCACGTCCTGCAGCGCCCAGGCGTCGGCGCCGCCGGGCGAGACCCCGACGGGCAGGTCGTGCATGACGCCGATCGCCATGCCGACCGCGCGCGCGGCTTCCGAGGCCCGCGCCAGCTGGTTCTGCGCAAGCTGCTGCAGCCAGCAGTGGAAGGCCACCCGGCCGGCGAGCTCCTTGGCAGCCAGGGCCACGGCGGGAGACGACGGTGACCGCAGGTCCTCCGGCCAGCGCCGCCAGTCCCCGCCGTGCCGCTCGGCCAGCGCGCACCACAACGCGAATCGCTCCAGCGAGGGGCCTTCGGCCGCGCGGAAGGCGGCGAGGCTCCGCCGTGCCTCCGGGTCGAAGCGCACCTGCGGCCAGATCAGCTCGAGCGCGGCCTTCTTGGCGGCCCACACGACGTTGCGGTTCACCAGCTCGATGTCCGCCGACAGCCGGAGCGCGTCGACTCGCAGGCGCACCTCGTCCGGGAGGTCGGCGTACTCCTCGGTCGACTCGATCCGCAGGTAGAGCGGTGAGACGAACAGACGTGAGGACGGGTAGTAGGGCGACGGCTCGATCGGCGGGACAGGCGCCGGGCTGCTGAGTGGGTTGACCAGGATGAAGCCGGCCTCGTGCTCGCGGCCCGCGCGGTCGACCAGGGTGCGCAGGTCCTCGAGGTCGCCGTGCCCCCACGACGACTCCGAGGGGGTCGCGTAGAGCTGGACCGCCCACCCCCAGGCCGGGGGTGGGTCCGGGAGGCGCTCCGGCGCGACGATGACGGTTGCGCTCGCAGCCGCTGCCGCCCCGTCGATGGTGCAGGTGAGCCGGTGGTAACCGGGCGGGAGGTCCGGCGGCAGCTCGAACGTCGCCTCCCCGCGCAGCACGCCGTCGACCTGCTGCGGCTGCACCCAGTGCGACACCTGCACCAGCTCGATGGACCCGCCGGCTTCGAGGCCGAGGGTCGCGGTGACGGCCGCGCCGTCGGGGCAATGGACCCACACCTGCGCCGGGCGGCCGACGCGCGTCGCGACAACAGCCGGCATGGTCCGGCGCCACCGTGAGAGTCCCGCCTCAGCGAGCGCCGCCGCGGGATCGGTGGTGTCGACACCGAGCGCTCCGAGCACCAGGGAGAGCACCTCGTCGCTGACCTCGACGCGGCCTCCGGCGTGGTCGACGTACTCGCACGCCACTCCGTGAGCCGTCGCCAGCTCCCGTAGCACCGTCACGGGATCAACCTATGCGGATGCGGTCTCCGGGGTGAGCTCAACGTCGAGATAGCGGGCCCAGCGCGGATCGGCCGCGGCAGCGCCCAGGATGCGCCAGGCGACCCCGCTCGGCTGGCGCGGCCGCCGCCGCAACCGCCAGCCCAGCTGCGCGATGTCGCGGTCAGCCTTGACGTGGTTGCACCGTCGGCAGGCGGAGACGACGTTCTCCCAGGTGTGCTCGCCCCCCCGGCTGCGCGGGATGACGTGGTCGAGGCTCGTCGCGGTCGCCCCGCAGTAGACGCACAACCCGCCGTCACGCGCGAACACGCCACGGCGGGTGAGGGGCACGTGCCGATGGTGTGGGACGCGGACGAAGTGGTTGAGCCGGACCACGACCGGGACGTGGTGCTCGGCGCGCTCGCTGTGCATCACGACGTCGCCCGTCTCGACGGGCACGGCCTTGTCGAGCAGGACGAGGACAAGGGCACGGCGCATCGGCACGAGTCCCAACGGCTCGTAGGTCGCGTTGAGCACCAGTACGTGCGCCACGTCGCCTCCCTTGACCCAAGTGAACCGGAAGAATCGCGCGAGCGCACCAGTGTTCGGCGCCGACTCGCTCGTTAGGGTCGCCTCCATGGATCGCCTCCACTACCCGGACGCACGCCGGCTCGACCTGGTCGAGCAGCTCCACGGGCACCCGGTGTCCGACCCCTACCGCTGGCTCGAAGACGCCGACAGCGTCGAGACCAAGGAGTGGTCGATCGCGCAGGACCGGCTGCTCGCCGAGGTGATGGACGGCCGCGGCGACGCGAGTCGGTGGCGGACCAGGCTCGACGAGCTGCTCCGCGCGGGACAGGTCGGGCCGCCCGTGTGGCGGGGTGGCCGGGCCTTTCGGTTGCGCCGTACTCCCGACCAGGAGCACGCGGCACTGGTCGTTACTGACCTCAGCGGCGAGGAGCGGGTGCTGGTCGACCCGGGTGCGCTGGACGCGACGGGTACGACGACCCTCGACGGCTGGGAGCCCTCACCGGACGGCTCGCTGCTCGCCTACCAGCTCTCGCACGGCGGCGACGAGGAGTCGCTGCTCTACGTGCTCGACGTGTCGAGTGGCGCGATGGTCGAGGGGCCGATCGACCGCTGCCGCTACTCGCCGGTGGCCTGGCTTCCCGAGGGCACGGCCTACTACTACGTGCGCCGGCTCGACCCCGCGCTGATCCCGGAGGACGAGGAGCAGTACCACCGCCGCGTCTACCTGCACGCCGTCGGCACATCGCCGGATGACGACGTCGAGGTGCACGGCGCCGGGCTCGAGATGACGAACTACTACGACGTGAAGACCGCCCCCGACGGTCGCTGGCTGGTGGTGACGGCCTCGGCCGGCACGGCGCCGCGCACAGATGTCTGGATCGCCGACCTCTCCGTTGGTCACGCGATGCGCGAGGTCCAGGTCGGGGTGGACGCGCAGGTGATGCCCTGGTTCGGGCACGACGGGCGGCTCTACGCCGCGACGGACCGCGACGCCCCCCGCGGCCGCTTGCTGCTGGTCGATCCGGAGCGGTGCGAGTACGACGACTGGCGCGAGCTGGTGCCCGAACGGCCCGACGCGGTGCTCGAGGACACGGTGTTGCTGGAGGACCCGGATCCCTCGGGGCCCGCACGGCTCCTGGTGGCGTGGACCTCGCACGCCGTCAGCGAGCTGTCACTGCACGACGCCGACACCGGGCGGGTGCTCGCGCGCCCTGAGCTGCCCGGGCTCGGTGCTGTCGCCGGGCTGACCTCCGACCCGCGGGGGCGCCCGGACGCCTGGCTCGGCTGGACCGACTTCGCGACGCCGCCGATGGCGCTGCGGTTCGACGGCGCAAGCGGCGCGGTGCTCGAGCACGAGCGCCCGCCCGGCGCTGTGACGGCGCCGGCGGTCGTGGCCCGGCAGGTCGACTACTCCAGCGCCGACG
>JAVEEJ010000217.1 GCA_030840515.1 Frankiaceae bacterium
CGGCCGCGGGCTTCCGTCCTACCCGCACCCGCGCCTCATGCCGGACTTCTGGGAGTTCCCCACCGTCTCGATGGGCCTCGCCGGCCTCGACTCCATCTACCAGGCGCGGTTCAACCGCTACCTGCACGCGCGGCAGATCAAAGACACCTCGCGCTCCCACGTCTGGGCATTCCTCGGCGACGGGGAGATGGACGAGGTCGAGAGCATGGGCGCGATCGGCGTCGCCGCCCGTGAGGAGCTCGACAACCTGACCTTCGTCATCAACTGCAACCTGCAGCGGCTCGACGGCCCGGTGCGCGGCAACGGCAAGGTGATCCAGGAGCTCGAGTCGACGTTCCGCGGTGCGGGCTGGAACGTCATCAAAGTGGTGTGGGGCCGCGACTGGGACCCGCTGCTCGCCAAGGATGTCGACGGAGCGCTCGTCAACCGGATGAACACCGTGCCGGACGGCCAGTTCCAGACCTACACGGTCGAGGACGGCGCCTACATCCGGGAGAACTTCTTCGGCGCCGATCCGCGTCTGCGCAAGATGGTCGAGTCGATGACCGACGACGAGATCCGCAAGCTCTCCCGTGGGGGCCACGACTACCGCAAGGTGTACGCCGCGTTCAAGGCCGCTCGCGAGCACACCGGTCAGCCGACGGTGATCCTGGCCCACACCATCAAGGGCTGGACCCTGGGACCCGCGTTCGAGGCGCGCAACGCGACGCACCAGATGAAGAAGCTGACGAAGGACGACCTCAAGGCGTTCCGCGACCGGCTCTACCTGGAGATCCCTGATTCCGAGCTCGAGAAAGACCTGCCGCCCTACTACCACCCGGGCGAGAAGTCCGAGGAGATCGAGTACATGCGCGAGCGGCGCGCGGCCCTCGGTGGCTACCTGCCGCAGCGGGTCAACCGCGCGAAGTCGCTGACGCTGCCCGGGGACAAGTCCTATGACGTGGTGCGCAAGGGCTCGGGAAAGCAGCCCGTGGCCACGACGATGGCGTTCGTCCGGCTGCTCCGGGAGCTGATCAAGGACAAGGGAATCGGTGCACGCTTCGTGCCGATCGTGCCCGACGAGGCGCGCACCTTCGGCATGGACTCGCTGTTCCCGACCTCGAAGATCTACTCCCCGCACGGCCAGCAGTACGAGGCGGTCGACCGCACCCAGATCCTCACCTACAAGGAGGACACCCGCGGCCAGATCCTGCACGAGGGGATCAGCGAAGCGGGCTCCATGGCATCGGTCATCGCGGCGGGCACGTCCTACGCGACGCACAGCGAGCACATGATCCCGGTCTACGTCTTCTACTCGATGTTCGGCTTCCAGCGCACCGGCGACTCGATGTGGGCGCTCGCCGACCAGCTCGGCCGCGGCTTCCTCATCGGCGCGACCGCAGGGCGCACCACCCTCAACGGTGAGGGCCTCCAGCATCAGGACGGGCACTCGCTGCTGCTCGCCTCGACCAACCCGGGTGTCGTGTCCTACGACCCGGCGTACGGCTTCGAGGTCGGCCGCATCGTGCAGTCGGGGCTGCGCAGGATGTACGGCGACGACCCGGAGAACGTGTACTTCTACCTCACGGTCTACAACGAGCCCATCCCCCAGCCGGCCGAGCCGGAAGGGCTCGACGTCGAAGGCCTGCTGCGCGGGCTCTACTGCTACGCGCCGTCCACACACGCCGACGGGCCGCAGGCACAGATCCTCGCCAGCGGCGTCGGCGTCCCGTGGGCGCTCGAGGCGCAGCGGCTGCTGGCCGAGGAGTGGGGCGTCGGAGCGGCCGTCTGGTCGGCTACGTCCTGGAACGAGCTGCGCCGCGACGCGGTGCACTGCGAGCAGCACAACCTGCTGCACCCCGACGGCGAGCCGCAGGTCCCTTACGTCACCCAGGCGCTGGCGGAGACCAGCGGCCCGGTGGTGGGCGTGAGTGACTGGATGCGCGCCGTCCCGGATCAGATCAGCCGCTGGGTCCCGTCGGACTGGTCCTCGCTCGGCACCGACGGGTTCGGCCGCTCCGACACCCGGCCGGCGCTGCGCAGGGCCTTCAACGTCGACGCGCAGTCCATCGTGGTCGCCGTACTCGCCTCCCTCGCCAAGCGCGGCGAGGTCAAACCCGAGGCCCCGGCCGAGGCCGCCACCCGCTACCGGATCGCCGACCCCACCGCCGCGGGAGCCGACCCGGTCGCCCACCTCTCCCAGTCCTGACCGGATGCACGTTTCGGCGGGGGCGAGTACGGCGACCACCCACGGATGACGCGATTCGGTTACTTCCTGTCCACCGAGGAGTACACGCCGCGCGAGCTCGTCGAGCAGGCGAAGCTCGCTGAGCAGGCCGGGTTCGACGCGCTCTGGATCAGCGACCACTACCACCCGTGGAACGACGAGCAGGGCCAGTCGCCGTTCGTGTGGTCGCTCATCGGCGCCATCAGCCAGGTCTGCTCGCTGCCGCTCACGACGGCAGTGACGTGCCCCACCGTGCGGATCCACCCGGCTGTCATTGCACAAGCAGCCGCGACGAGCTCGGTGCTGATCGGCGGCAAGTTCGTCCTCGGCGTCGGGAGCGGGGAGGCGCTCAACGAGCACATCCTCGGCGACGCGTGGCCCAGCGCCGACGTCCGGCTGCAGATGCTGGAGGAGGCCGTCGCCCTGATGCGCGAGCTGTGGAAGGGCGAGGACACCGACTGGGACGGCGACCACTACCACGTCGAGAACGCGCGGATCTACACCCGGCCGCACGACCAGATCCCCGTCTACGTCAGCGGTTTCGGCCCGAAGGCGATCCAGCTCGCCGGCCGGATCGGCGATGGCTTCATCAGCACCAAGGCCGACGGCGAGCAGGTCAAGCTCTTCCGCGACAGCGGCGGCGGGTCGAAGCCCGCGCAGGGTGGGGTCAAGGTCTGCTGGGCCCCCGACGAGGAGCAGGGCGTCAAGACCGCGCATCGGCTGTGGGCCAACGCAGGCGTTCCCGGCGAGCTGTCCCAGGTGCTGCCGAGCCCCAAGCACTTCGAGCAGGTG
>JAVEEJ010000279.1 GCA_030840515.1 Frankiaceae bacterium
GCCGACGACCCACGGCAGGTCGCGCGGCTGGCCCGAAGCCAGGAACGGGCCTTGCGCGGCTGGCTCTTCGCCCAGCAACGGCCCGCGGGCGGGATGCGCGCCGCGCTGGAGCAGGCCGCTGCCGACGTGGAGTCGTCATTCGGCGTCAGCGTCGAGGTCGTCGCCGTCGGTGACGCGGTCTCCGGGGAACGGGTCGATGCCCTCGTGGCGGCGGCGCGGGAGGCGATGGTGAACGCCGCCAAGCACTCGGGGGTGCAGGCGATGCAGGTCTACGCCGAGGCGGGGGACGACTCGATGAGCGTCTTCGTGCGCGACCGTGGCTCCGGCTTCGACCCCGCAGGGGTGCCGGCTGACCGTTTCGGGATCTCCCAGTCCATGCGCGCCCGCATGGTCAGGCACGGCGGCGACGCGCACGTGCGCAGCGCGCCCGGCGAGGGCACCGAGGTGCAGCTGGTGATGCCCCATGGCTGAGGACGTGGCCCAGGTGGCCTTGGCAGAGCTTCGGGTCGTCCTGGTGGACGACCACCAGCTGTTCAGGTCAGGAGTGCGCAACGAGCTGGCCGGGTTGGTGGACGTGGTGGGCGAGGCGGCGTCCGTCGCCGAGGCGATCGAGGTCATCACCGCGTTGCGGCCGGACGTGGTGCTGCTCGACGTTCACCTGCCCGACGGCACCGGGCCTGACGTGATCGCCGGAGCGCCGGCCGGCCCCCGTTACCTGGCGCTCTCGGTGTCGGATGCCGCGGAAGACGTCATCGCCGTCATCCGTGCCGGTGCGCGCGGCTACGTCACGAAGTCGATCGCCGCCCCCGAGCTCGCCGAGGCCGTGCGCCGAGTCGCCGCCGGGGACGCGGTCTTCTCCCCGCGGCTCGCGGGGTTTGTCCTGGACGCCTTCGGCAGCCCAGCAACGGACCTGCCTGTCGTGGACCCCGAGCTGGACCTGCTGACCCCACGGGAGCAGGAGGTGCTTCGTCACATCGCGCGCGGTTACACCTACAAGGAAGTCGCGGCCGAGCTGTTCTTGTCGGTGAAGACGGTGGAGAGCCACGTCTCCTCGGTGCTGCGCAAGCTCCAGCTCTCCAACCGGCGCGAGCTCTCGCGTTGGGCAGCCAACCGTCGGCTGCTCTGAGCCTCGGCTACTTGCCGACCACCAGGCAGGACGCCGAGCCGGCGACGTAGTTCTTGCCACCCACGGCATCATCGGCGAAGACGCCGCGGCCGTGGTTGCCGCGACCAGCGGTGGTCTCGATCGGGGCGATCTTCGTCTTGCCCTTCACGAGCTTCACCGACCCGAACAGGCTCAGCGGGAAGGACAACCGCACCTCGTTCTTGGCCAGGTCGAGCACGGGCGTCGGCGTGCCGAGCACCGTCGGCACGCTGGTGACCGCCGGCAGCGCCGCGCGGGTGCCGAACTCGGAGTAGAGCCCGTTGGGACCGGAGGAGACCAGCGCGTAGTAGGTCGCCTCCTCGTTGCCCACGTTGAACGTCATCTGGTAGGTGCCGCCGGCCGGGGAGGTCGTGGGGAAGGCGGCGAGCTTCTTCACCCTGATCGCGACGGTCATGGTGGTCGCGTTCGTCGCCACGTCGGCGCTGAGCACGTCGAGTGCGTCGTCGGGGGCGGTCTGGCTAGGGGCCTGTCGCACGATGTAGGGGTCGCCCGCGTCGTCGGTGACCTGCTTGCACATCGGCTTCACCTTGGGCGCTGGCTTGGCGGCAGCCATCGCGGTCGCAGCGGGAGCGAGTACGGCGGACAGCGCGGCGAGCGCGACGATACGGCGGGCAGTCATGGGATCCCCTGGGTGAGGCGGCAACGTCCTTCGCCCTAGGTGTTCGCCGTCGCGCCTGCCCCTCCTGCCACAAGCCAGCGCACAACCGCGGGCGCGCGCAGAAGCACTGGCTCGCGTCGGGCAGGAGTGGCCGCCTGGGCGTCGTACTCGTATCCGAGGTCGTCTGTCCCCCCGAAGCCCCCGGAGCCTGCATGCGCTCGTCCGCTGCCGTACGCCTGACCCTCGGAGCCGCTCTCGTCGGCGCCGCTCTCGTCCCGGCCTTCGCCAACGCTGCGCTCACCGACTGCAACGAGGCGAGCTTCGACGGCGCGCTGTGCGTGGCCAAGGAGATCGGGACCACGGCGCAGACCGTCGAATCGCCGCTGGTCGGCCCGCGAGACCAGGCCCGAACGGCTGGCGAGACCGCGCTCGAGGCGGCCGGGCTGTGCGACCCCTACGACAAGGCGCACTGCCTGCTGCCGTTCCCGAGTGACACCTTCACCAAGGGCGACGCCACCTCACCGACCGGCTTGCGCATCAACCTCAGTCCGCTTGCGATGCCGCGCAACGTGGCAGGCAAGCCGATCGATCCGACCGAGTGGAACCGCAACGACGGCTGGTCCCCTGGCACCCCGCTCTACACGAGCGTTGCGGGGATCGACCTGGCCAAGACCGGCGCGGCGGGCCTCACCGACATCGGCGCGTCGCTCGCACCTGACGCCCCCATCGTGCTGATCGATGCCGCCACCGGCCAGCGCGCGCCCTACTGGGCCGAGCTCGACGGCAACCCCACCGACGGGGAGCAGCCGCTGCTCATCGTTCGCCCCGCAGTGAACTTCACCGAGGGCCACCGCTACGTCGTCGGCATGCGCCACCTGCGCGACACCGCCAACCACGAGATCCAGCCCGGCGACGCCTGGCGCGCGCGTCGTGACCCGATCGCTCGCGCCGCTATCCCGGTCAACGGGTCGGTCAGCGGGAAGAACCGCGACAAGATCCTCGCCGACCCGATCCTCGGACCGCTGTGGGCCAACGGCTACCGGATCGACGACCTCTACCTGGCCTGGACGTTCACCATCGCCTCGGTGCAGAACAACACCGCGCGGATGCTGCACATGCGTGACGACGCGTTCGCCTCGCTCGGCGGCGGCGCACCGAAGTTCAGCGTCTCGAGCAACACCGCCAACCCCGACACGGGCATCGCGCGGCGCGTGCAGGGAACCTTCACGGTCCCGAACTACCTCAACGTCCCGGCGAACAAGGCCGTCGCCCTGCCGCAGGTCGGCACGGTCGACGTCGGCCTGCCGGGCACCCGCCTGCTCTACCTGCCGGGGGACGACCTGCCGGACCGCAACGGCGACTTCACCGCGACCTTCACCTGCAACATCCCGGCGAGTGTCGTGTCGGATCCGGTGACGGGTACGCCGACGCCTGGTCACGGGGTCATCTACGGGCACGGTCTGCTGGGCAGCCAGGGCGAGGTCAACTCCGGCCCGCAGCGCAAGATGGCCGTCGAGCACCAGGCCGTCTACTGCGCGACCGACTGGTACGGCATGGCCACGGGCGACGTGCCGAACGTCGCCACGATGCTCGCCGACATGTCGAACTTCCCGACGCTGGCCGACCGCGTGCAGGAGGGAATGCTCGCCCAGCTCTTCCTCGCTCGCTTGCTGAAGGACCCACGCGGCTTCGACAGCGACCCTGCGTTCCAGCAGGGTGGCGTGGGGCTCGTGCACCCCGATGACGTGTCGTACGACGGCAACAGCCAGGGCGGCATCATCGGTGGCGCGATCATGGGCATCGCGCAGGACATCACGCGCGGAGTGCTCGGTGTACCCGCCACCAACTACTCGACGCTGCTCGACCGGTCGAGCGACTTCTCGACCTACGAGGGCGCCTTCAACGCTGCCTACCCGAGCGAGGTCGACCGCGAGATCGCCTTCGGCCTCATCCAGATGCTCTGGGACCGCGCGGAGGGCAACGGCTACGCCGCGCACATCCAGAACGACCCGCTGCCCGGCACCCCGTCGCACCGCGTGCTCATGCACCTCGCGTTCGGTGACCACCAGGTCTCCAACGCCGCGGCCGAGGTCGAGGCGCGCACCATCGGCGCCCAGACCAACAGCGGCTTCCTCGCCCCGGGGCGGCACTGGGCAGTCGAGCCGGGCTGGGCCATCCCGCGCGTCGCGAGCTACCCGTTCGACGGCTCGGCGATGGTCTACTGGGACTCCGGATCGCCGCAGACACCGCTCAACAACACACCGCCGAGCGCCGGCCGCGACCCGCACTCCGACCCACGGTCCACCCTGGCCGCGCGTGACCAGAAGGCCGAATTCCTCTGGGGGAGCGGGTTCATCGACGTCTGCGGTGGGGCGCCCTGCCTGGCCCGTCCGCTCGCCCCGGAGTAGTCGAGCCGGGCAGACCCGGCGCAGCGTGCTTGGGTGAGGCCATGAGGATCGGACTGCTCGGCAGCGGGGTCGTCGGCCAGGCGCTGTCTTCGGGCTACCAGCGGCACGGGCACGAGACGCAGATCGCCGGCCGCGGCAGCTTCGCGGACGTGGCTGGCTGGGCTGAGCTCGTCGTACTCGCTGTCGCCGGCTCTGCCGCGGAAGCCGTGGCAGCCGAAGTCGCTGCGGCCACAGCGGGCAAGGTGCTGATCGACGCGACCAACCCGCTCGACCACTCGAGCGGCGCCCCGCGGCTGTTCGTCGGCTTCGACGACTCGCTCGGCGAGCGGGTCCAGCGGGCCGCCCCCGAGACCCGCGTGGTGAAGGCCTACAACATCGTCGGCAACGGCTCGATGGTCGACCCGCAGCTGCCAGGTGGCCCTCCCACGATGCTGATCTGCGGTGAGGACGACGCCGCCAAGGCCACGGTGACCGGGCTGCTGGAGTCCACCGGGTGGGAGGTGGCGGATCTCGGGGGCATCGAGGCCAGCCGCTACCTCGAGCCGATGTGCCTCGCGTGGGTGCTCTACGGGGTGCGCACCGGCGGCTGGGACCACGCGTTCAAGCTGCTCCGCTGAGCCTGCCCAGGCAGGGATCGGGGCCGGTCTCGTCGTACTCGTAGGAGTGCGGTCATCGGTGGTCCTCGCGGCGCTCGGCGCAACGCTGTGCGTGCCGCTCGGCGCTGCCCACGCCCAGCCATCTGGCTGTGACAACAAGCGAGCCCACACGTTCAGCTCGACGCTGCCGGCCAGTCACCCCGCGGCGGTCAAGGCGGGATCGCGGCTTCGGGTAGCGCTGACCGTGACCCGCGGCGGCGTCGTACCCGCCTCCGACGTCGAGGTGAACCTGGTCCTGCGCGGACCGGCCTGGTTCGGCTACGGGTACGGCGTCACTGACGCGAACGGCGCGGTGACCGTGCCGGTGACCGTCCCGGCGAAGGCACGCGGCGCGGCCAGGCTCGTGGTGGACGTGCACAAGCAGGTGGTGAGCCTGCCCTGCGGCAACATCGAGGAGTTCGACTACGTCGAGACGCCCTGGGGCAAAGCCGTCAAGTAGCGGCACACGTCTGCGTGGTCCGACCCTGGCGGCCGGCGATCTTGATGCATCGGCGCGCTCGAAGGATCCCCAGGTGCATCAAGATCACCCCCGGACTAGCGGGGGACGGGGCCCACAGCGGCCTAATGCGGCTTACTGGAGGTCGAGCGCAGCGGCGGTGTAGTACGCCGACAGCAAGGTGTTGCGCAGGCCCTGCTCGAAGTAGGACCGGCTGCCCGCCATGGTCGCGATCGTCGTCATGTCGTCGCCGGGCATGTGGTACTCGGTGTAGTTGGCTGCGGTGCGCAGCCCCGCCCAGCGCAGCGTGGGCCAACCGGCGCTCGCGAAAGAGGCCTCGTCGGAGTTGCGCACGTTGCGACCCTCGAGGCTGACCGCGGTCTTGCCTGCGGGGAACTTGAGGAAGCCGTAGTTCACCGTGGCCAGCAGGTCGTCGAAGCCCTCGTCCTTGGCGCCGCGCCAGATGCACAGGCAGTTGATCGAGGTGGCCTTCTTCACCGGCCAGGCGATGCCGACCATGTCGAAGCCGAGGTAGGCCTTGATCTTGACGCCGCGGGCCTTGTAGTCGGCCGTGAGGTCACTGGAGGCCAGCGCGCCCTCTTCCTCGCCGTTGAAGAGCATGAACTGCAGGGTGCGCTGGGTGGGCACCTTCGCGAACGCTCGTGCCAGACCCATGACCATGCGGGTGCCCGAGCCGTTGTCGTAGGTCCCGCTGAGCGTCTGCGGCACCTGGTCGAAGTGGCCACCGAAGGCGATGATCTCGTTCGGCTTGGTGCGGCCCTTCTTGGTGGCGACGATCGCCTGCAGGACCGTCTTGTAGGGCCGGACCTCCACCGAGTAGCCGAGCGCCTTGAGCTCGTTGGCCAGGGCAGTCGTCGCGTTGAGCTGGATGACCGTCCCGGTGACCCGGTGGGCGTAGGTCGTGGTGAAGCTCTCCACCGCGTCCGCGAGCTGCTTCCCCGTGACGGCCGGTCGCGGGTAGCTGGCCAGCGTGGGCTTCTTCGCGGCGCTGTGCGCGGCCTGCGTCGCGAGCGGGCTCAGCAGGCTCGCGGCAGCGATCAGGGGCAGGGCGGAACGACGCAGGTTCAGGCGCATGCGGACGTCTTCGACGGCGCGTCGCCGGCTCCTGCCCTCGAGAATGACCGGAGCTGGCTCAGCCGGCCCTGGCGGCGAGCTGGGGGAGCAGCCACGGCGCGAGCCAGCGCGCCCCCGCCGAGGTGAAGTGGACGCCGTCCGAGCGGATCTTGATCCCGTCGACCGTGCTCGTGTAGTGCCCGTCGGGGCAGCTCCTGCGGCCGAGGTCCACGACGAAGGCCTTCCCGGGGTGACGCGCCACCGCGGCCCGGAGCAGCTGGTTGAACCGGTCGACGCGGGCCGGGTCGTTCTCCGGGTAGCGGCTGCCGTCGGGGGCCTCGCGGCCGTGGAAGTAGGGCGAGGTGGTCATCGCCACCAGCGCCCCACCCGCGGCAGCGACGGTGATCGCCTGGTCCAGCTGTGCGGCCAGGTAGCTGTCGAAGTCGGTGTGGCCGACGCTCGTCCAGTGCCCGTTGAGCTCGCCGTCCCACACCTCGTGCCGCCCGAGCACCACGAGCGCGACCTTGGGGCGGTCGCGGGCGATGTCTGCGGCCCAGGTGCTGGCCCAGTCCCGGCACGCGTCCGCCAGCTCGTAGACCTGGCCGCGGAGTCGGTAGCGCGGAGTGGCCGCCACCCCGCAGCCGACGATGCCCCTGTTCGTGACCCGCGTGCCCTGCGGCTCGTCGACGGGGGCGAAGCCCTTGCCCAGTGAGTCGGCCACCGAGTCCCCGAGGACCGTCACCGGCACCAACGGCCCGTGGTGCACCGGCGTCGCGGGCTGCGTGGCCCGCGGGACTGCCGCGCTGGTCGTGGTCAGCGGCGACGGCTTGACGCTGCCCGGACGCGAGGCGACCGGAGTCGGCGCACTTCCCGGAGGTGTCGTCGTACTCGCCACCGGAGCAGGCGCCTCCTCGACCGCCGCGACTGCGGGCGCGGCGGGGGCGACAGGGACGGTGAGGGCGAGTACGGCGAACGCGGTTGCGGCGGCGCAGGCCACGGACACGGGTACGACGAGGACGGGGATCCGTGCCACCCGCCGGATCGGCTGCTCGACGAGGAACCACGACAGCACGGCCAGGGCCAGCGTGGTGACGACACGTGCGCCCAGGAGGGCAGGGCCGTGCAGGTTGGTGCGCTCGGCGGTCAGCGCGAGGTCGACCGGCCAGTGCCACAGGTAGACGCCGTAGGAGATCAGGCCGAGGGTGCGCAACGGCCACAGCGAGAGCGCACGGCCGAACCACGAACCGGGTTGCTGCGAGGCGACCGCGACCAGGGCAGCGGCACACAGCGCAGCGAGGAGCAGTCCACCGCGATAGAGCCAGCGCTGGTCGCCATGCGACTCGGACCACAGGACGGCGGTGCCGCCGAGGGCGAGCACAGCAAGCCCTGACCACAGCGCGCCGCGCCACCGGCCCGGTCGCGGGGGAGCATCGAGGCCGGGCCGCGTCAGGAGAACCGCGAGCAGGGCACCGACGAGCAGGGCTTGGGCGCGGGTGTCGGTGCGGTAGTAGAGGCCGGTGGCGTCGGCGCCGCGGATGCTGGCGAGTGCCGTCCCTCCCGCCGAGGCCGCTGCGCCGACCGCGGCCACGACGCCCACCAGCCAGCGGCGTCGCCGGGCGAGGGCGAGCGCAGCGACCACGATCAGCGGCCACAGCAGATAGAACTGCTCCTCGATCGCCAGCGACCAGGTGTGCTGCAACGCCGAGGGATCGGCCTGCTGCGCGAAGTAGCCCCCACCGTCGAGCACGAGTCGCCAGTTGGCGACGTACCCGATCGTCGCCAGTGCGTCCCCACGCAGGCCGGCCGGCGGTCCCGAGTCAGCGGTGAAGACGGCCGTGGCCACCACCGCGAGCACCACGATGAACAGCGCAGGCAGCAGTCGGCGCGCGCGCCGGGACCAGAATCGCAGCAGGCTGACCCTGCCGGTCGCCTCGTGCTCGACCACCAGCAACCCGGTGATGAGGAAGCCGCTCAGCACGAAGAAGAGGTCGACTCCGAGGAAGCCGCCCGGTAGCCAGGACACCCCGCCGTGGAAGAGCAGGACGGCCGTGACGGCCAGCGCCCGCAGGCCATCGAGGGCGGGGTTGCGTGCGCCGCCCTCCCCCTCCCCACTCACCTCGTCAGGGTAAAGCGCTTGACCGCGCCATGGACCCGGACGGCACAGTTGCCCCATGACCGTCGACAGCGATCCCTTCGCCCCCGAGGCCTACGAGCGGTGGGGCCACACGAGCGAGTACGCCGAGTCGCGGCGCAGGGTCTCGTCCTACTCGCCGTCTGACTGGGAGCGGATCCACGCTGCCGCCGCCGAGCTCGATGCCCGGCTCGGTGCGGCGTGCGCTGCCGGCGTCGACCCGGCCTCCGAAGCGGCGATGGACCTGGCCGAGGAGCACCGGCAAGCGATCTGCGTGACCTACTACGAGTGCCCTCCGGCGATGCACCACGCACTGGGTGAGATGTACGTCGAGGACGAGCGGTTCGCGGCGCGCTACGAGGCGGCAGCGCCCGGCCTCACCGCATGGCTGAGGGCCGCCATCGCGGCGAACACTGCGC
>JAVEEJ010000313.1 GCA_030840515.1 Frankiaceae bacterium
GTACCTCGCCCGCGTGCTGCGGCTCGCGACCGATGTCGCAGCCGTGACCGGGGACGGCCGTGACGAGACGGTCGACAAGGCTGTGGCCAAGACGGTCGACGAGTGCACTCGGCTGGTCGAGCGGCACAGGCTGAACGTCGCCGTCGCGCGCTTCATGGAGCTGACTTCCACGTTGCGCAAGGCGGTCGACGCCGGCGGCCAGCCGGGCGCGTCGCTGCGTGACGGGATGCACGCGCTCGCCACGATGCTGTCCTGCTACGCGCCCTACGCAGCCGAGGAGATCTGGTCGCGGCTCGGGCACGACGTCGCCGCGGGTGACTCCGTGCACGCCTCGTCGTGGCCGACCGCCGATCCCGCGTTGCTGGTCGAGGACACCGTGACCTGCGTGGTGCAGGTCGGCGGCAAGGTGCGCGACCGGCTGGAGGTCCCGCCCGGCATCGACGAGGCGGCGCTGCGTGAGCTGGCGCTGGCAAGCGACGCGGTGCAGCGCGCTCTCGACGGTGGCGGGATCAGGACCGTCATCGTGCGGCCGCCCAGACTCGTGAACGTCGTGCCGGCATGAGGGTGATGCCGTGAAGATCGCCGTCGTCACCGACTCGACCGCCTACCTGCCGGCGGCGGTCGCGAGCGGTGTGACGGTGGTGCCGCTGCACGTGGTGCTCGGCGACCACAGCGGCCTCGAGGGCAGCGAGATCAGCCCGTCGGATGTGGCCGCAGCGCTCGAGGCGCGCAGCCCTGTCACGACCTCGCGTCCGACGCCGCGCTCGTTCACTCGCGCGTATGCCGACGCCGTCGCGGCTGGTGCGACCGGAATCGTCTCGGTGCACCTGTCCGAGACGCTGTCCTCGACGATCGACGCGGCGCGCATCGCGGCCGCCGTCACCGAGGTGCCGGTCGAGGTGGTCGACTCCCGTGGGGTCGGCATGGCGATCGGCTTCGCCGTACTCGCTGCCGCCCACGCGGGCGCACAAGGTCTGCAGGCCGCTGCCGAGGCCGCCCGCCGCACGGCCGCGGAGACAGCCACCTTCTTCTCGGTCGAGACGCTCGAGCACCTGCGCCGTGGCGGCAGGATCACCGCGCGCCAGGCCATCCTGGGCACCGCGCTATCGGTGAAGCCGATCCTTCACGTGGTGGACGGCTCCATCGAGCTGCTGGAGAAGGTGCGCACCACCTCACGCGCGATGGTCCACCTCGAGGACCGGGTCGCGCAGAGCGCGGGCGAGCGGATGGTGGACATCGCCGTGCACCACCTGCGCCAGGAGGACCGGGCGCAGGGACTGGCCGACCGACTGCGCGAGCGCATCCCCGGACTGCGCGAGCTCTACCTGGCTGAGGTGGGCGCCGTGGTCGCGGCCCACACCGGGCCGGGGCTGCTCGGCGTCGTGGTGGCCCCGGCGCTGTGAACGTGTGGCTGGGCGTCGCGGCGGTCGTCGTCGGCTACGTGCTCGGCGCCAACTCCCCGGCGGTCTGGTTGGCGCGGCGGCTTGGGATCGACCTGCGGGCTGTCGGGTCGGGCAACCCGGGAGCCACCAACGTCGCGCGTGCGGTGAGCCCGCGCGCCGCGGTGGTGGTCGCGCTGCTCGACGTGGTGAAGGGCCTCGCCCCCGCGGCCGGTTTCGGGCTGGCCGACCACGAGGCGGGTCTGCTGGCGGGCGCGGCGGCGGTCATCGGACACGTCACCTCTCCCTACCTGAAGGGCCGCGGCGGCAAGGGCGTCGCCACCACCTTCGGCGCTCTGCTCGGGTCGCATCCGGCGTGGGCGCCGCTCGTGCTGCTCGGCTGGGTCGCGGTCGTCGGGGTCACGCGCTGGTCGGCGCTCGGGTCGGCGGTGGCGGCGTTGGTGCTCCTGGGCGAGGGGCTCGCGTGGTCGCAGGGTTGGCCCAACATCGCGTGGGCGATCGTGCTGAGCGTGATCGTGCTGGCTCGGCACTGGCCCAACCTGCGGCGCTGGCTGCGCACCAGAGAGCGCTGATCCACAGGCTCGGATCTGCGTCCACCGACATCGTCGGCGACCTCCGAGGACGTCGTACTCGCTCCTAGCGTCGAAGCGTGCATCCACGACGGTCGCGCCGACGGCTGCCTGCGTGGGCGGCCGCGACGGCAGAGGCCCGGCTGCTCGCGCTCCTCTCGCCGGAGCCCGCACACGGCACCGGCTGGACGCCCGACGTCGATCCGGCGGCAGCCAGTCCGCCGCCGCGGGTCGACCCCGGTGGCCGTGGCGCGTTCGCGCTGGTCGCGGTCGTGGTGCTCGTGGTCGCCGTCGTGGCCGCGCAGGCTTGGCGCAGCCGGCCGCATGCCGTGCCGCCGCGGCCGTTGCCGCTCGCCTCTGCCGGCACCGATGCGGCGCGGGTCGTGGTCGACGTCGAGGGTGCGGTGCGCCGGCCCGGCCTGGTGACGCTGCCGCGGGGTGCGCGCGTGGCCGACGCGGTGCGGGCGGCGGGAGGGACAAGGCCGGGGGCGAGTACGGCGGGCGTCAACCTCGCGCGGCTCGTGGTCGACGGCGAGCAGATCCTCGTCGGCACGACGGCTCCGGCTCCCGGCGGGCCCGGCGGTTCCGCGACGGACGCCCTGGTCGACCTCAACACGGCCACCGTGCAGCAGCTCGATGCGCTCCCAGGCGTGGGACCTGTGCTGGCGCAGCGCATCGTCGACTGGCGCACCGCGCACGGCAGATTCGGTGACGTCGGCCAGCTGCGCGAGGTCGACGGGATCGGGGAGCGCAAGTACGCCGACCTCGCGAAACGGGTGCGGGTATGAGCGGGCGGCTCGACCTGCGGCTCGCGCTGCCTGCGGGCGCTGCGTGGGCTGGTGCGTGGATCGCGGCGGGCGGCGGCGTGCGCCGCGGTCTGCTCGCGGCCGTGCTCGGTGGGGTCCTGTGCGGGCGTGCCGCGCGGCGACGGGTGTGGGCGCTGGTGGCGGTCGGTGGTCTCTTCGGTGCCACGAGTCTCGCCGGAGCGCTGGCGGTCGCGCGGCGTGAGGCCGGTCCGCTGCCGCGGCTGGCCGCCGCTCGCGCCGCCGTGACGGCCGAGCTCGTCGTGACCGGCGACCCGCGGGCCTTCCAGCCGCGAGTGACCGCGCCTTGGGCAGGGGCCCGCTCGCTCGTCGTGGTGCAGAGCAGGGTGGTCCGGCTGCGAGCTGAGGGCAACGACCACCGACTGCACCAGGACCTCGCGGTCATGACCGAGGGGCGGGCCTGGCTCGAGCTGCTGCCCGGCACGCGCATCCGAGCCGAGGGTCGGTTGGACGTAGGCCGCGACGGGTCTGCGCTGCTGTCCGCTCGCGGGCCACCGATGGTGCTGGCCGGGCCGCCGCTCGTCCAGCGCATCGCCGGGCGGGTGCGTGCGGGGCTGCGGAAGGCGGTGCACGGTCGGGGTGCTGCGGTCGAGGGGCTGCTGCCGGGGATCGTGCTGGGGGACACCAGCCGGCTCGACCCGACCCTGAAGGCGGAGGCGCGCATCACGGGGTTGACGCACCTTGTTGCGGTCAGTGGCTTCAACGTGGCGATCGTCCTCGCTGCCGTATTGGTCGCTGTGCGTCGTACTCGCGCCGGACCGCGCCTCCAGGCGCTCTGCGGGCTGCTCGCCGTCGTGGGCTTCGTGGTGCTCGCGCGACCATCGCCGAGTGTGCTGCGTGCTGCCGTCATGGCCGCCGTGGCGTTGCTGGCGCTCGCGCTGGGCCGACCCCGCGCCGCGATGCCCGCCCTGGCCGGCTCCGTGGTGATGCTGCTGCTGGTCGATCCTGGGCTGGCGCGGTCCTACGGGTTCGTGCTGTCGGTGCTGGCGACGGCGGCCCTGCTGACGCTGGCCCCGCTCTGGAGCCGCGCGCTCGTGGAGCGCTTCGGCTGGCCCAGGTGGATCGCCGACGCGGTCGCCGTGCCGGCTGCCGCGCACGTGGTGACCGCGCCCGTCGTGGCGATGATCAGCGGGCAGGTCAGCGTCGTCGCGGTGCCGGCCAACCTGCTCGCCGACCCTGCGGTCGCTCCGGCGACACTGCTCGGCCTGCTCGCCGCCGTGGTCTCACCGGCAGCGCCGTGGCTCGCGACCGGGCTCGCCTGGCTGGCTGCTTGGCCCACCCGATGGGTGGCCTGGGTCGCCCACTCGTGGGCGACCGTCCCGTTGGCAGCGCTGCCGGTCCCGAAGGGCAGTGCCGGGCTGTGGCTGGTGCTGACGGGCGCTGTCCTGGCTGCGTTGGCGATCCGTCGCCCGGCCGGTCGCCGTGCCGCGCTGGTCGGGGTGGGTGCGTTCCTGGTCTCGCGGGTCGCCGTCGCCGTGATCGTCCCGTCGTGGCCCCCTCCGGGCTGGGCGCTGGTCGTGTGCGACGTGGGGCAAGGCGACGCGGAGGTGCTCAACACGGGTGACCGGCACGCCGTCGTACTCGACTCCGGCCCTGACCCGGCTCCGGTTCGGCGGTGCCTGGACCGGCTCGACGTGCGGGCGGTGGACCTCCTCGTCCTCACTCACGCGCACAGCGACCACCTGCTGGGGCTTCCCGGCGTGCTCTCCGGCCGGTCGGTGGGGGCTGTCTGGGCCGGCCCACTGCGCGAGCCCAAGGAGATCTGGGACGACGCGGTGCGCTGGTTGGCGGCCGTTGGCGCTCCGCTGACGTTCCCGGTGCCTGGGGACCGACTGGAGCTGCCAGGCGTCGGGCTCGAGGTGCTCGCGCCGTGGCATGCGTTCCACGGCAGCCACTCCGACCCGAACAACTCCTCGATCGTGCTGCGCGCTCGCCTTCCCGGCTTCACCGCGCTGCTCACCGGTGACGCCGAGGCCGAGGCGCAGCGCGAGCTGCTGGCCAGCGGCGAGGACCTGCGTGCCGACTTCCTGAAGATCCCGCACCACGGCTCCCGGTTTCAGCTCCCTGCGCTGCTCGACGCGGTGCACGCTTCCGTCGCGGTGGCTTCGGTCGGAGCGGGCAATCCCTACGGACATCCCGCCGCGAGCACGCTGCAGCGGCTGCGCGACGACGGCGCGCTCGTGCTGCGCACCGACCACGATGGGTCAGTCGCCTTGCTGGCGGGACCCCACGGAGTCCTCGCCGTACCCGAGCCGCATCGGCTGCTCGC
>JAVEEJ010000346.1 GCA_030840515.1 Frankiaceae bacterium
CAGCCGCCGCAGCACGGCTCATCGCCGAGCTGCTCGACGGTCCCGGGACACGGCCCATGGACGCGGTGCGCACCGACTACGGCTGGTTCGGCTGCGTGCTCGGCGCCGGCTTCGACTCGCGCGTCAACGACCGCGCCAACCGGATGAGCTGGCCCAAGGGCAAGGCGCGCTACAACCTCGCCATCCTCGCTGAGCTGCGCGTGTTCAAGCCGCTGCCGTTCGTCGTCACCATCGACGGTGAGCGGATCGAGACCGAGGCCATGCTGGTGGCGGTGGGCAACGCCGCGAGCTACGGCGCCGGTCTGCGGGTGTGCCCCGACGCCGTCATCGACGACGGGCTGCTCGACATCACGATCGGCGGCCCGATGACCAAGGTGGAGTTCCTGCGGCTGTCGCCGAAGTTCACCTCGGGCGGGCACCGCGACCATCCGGCCGTGCGGATGCTGCGCGGCCGCGAGGTGCGGCTCGAGTCCCCGGGGGTGAACGCCTACGCCGACGGCGAGTACGTCGGGCCGCTGCCGCTCACCTGCACCGTCTCACCCGGAGCCGTCCAGGTTCTCGCCCCCGCTGAGCGCGAGTAACGGCGGGCCCGACGAGCCGACGGCCTTAGGCTGAGGGCATGTCCTCGCCCGCCGAGCGCTACGCGGCGGCGCGCCGCAGAGCTGCTGATGGCCGCACCGAGCTGGGCAAGTTCGCGGCGGGCTACGACTTCGGGCTCGACCCCTTCCAGCTCGAGGCCTGCCGCGCGCTGGAGTCGGGCCACGGCGTACTCGTCGCGGCTCCGACCGGCTCAGGCAAGACGGTCGTGGGGGAGTTTGCGGTGCACCTGGCCCTCGCGAAGGGCCAGAAGTGCTTCTACACCACGCCGATCAAGGCGCTCAGCAACCAGAAGTACGGCGACCTGATCGACCGCTATGGCGAGTCGCAGGTCGGGCTGCTCACCGGTGACAACTCGATCAACGGCGACGCGCCGGTCGTGGTGATGACGACCGAGGTGCTGCGCAACATGCTCTACGCGCAGAGCGACACGTTGCGCGGCCTGTCCTACGTCGTGATGGACGAGGTGCACTACCTGGCGGACCGCTTCCGCGGGGCGGTGTGGGAGGAGGTGATCATCCACCTCCCGGAGGAGGTGCGCCTGGTCTCGCTGAGCGCCACCGTCAGCAACGCCGAGGAGTTCGGCGAGTGGCTGGTGTCGGTGCGCGGGAACACGCAGGTCGTCGTCGAGGAGCACCGACCGGTGCCGCTCTGGCAGCACGTGCTGCTCGGCAACCGGCTGCTCGACCTGTTCGTCGACGCGGAGCACAAAGAGGTCAACCCGGCGCTGGTGCGGGTGGCCCGTGAGCAGGCGCAGTGGTCACCCGACCCACGGGACCGCCGCTCGCACCGTGGCGGGACTCGCCAGCGCTTCACCCGAGTGCCGTCGCGGGTCGACGTCATCGAGGACCTCGACCGCGAGGGACTGCTGCCGGCGATGACGTTAATCTTCAGCCGCGCGGGCTGTGACGCCGCCGTGCACCAGTGCCTGCGGGCCGGCATGCGGCTCAACACAGCGGAGGAGGCGGCCGAGGTTCGCCGCGTCGTCGAGGAGCGCACCGCCGAGCTGCCGGAGGAGGACCTCGGCGTACTCGGCTACCACGACTGGGCCGAAGGCCTCGCCCGCGGGATCGCGGCCCACCACGCGGGGATGCTGCCCACCTTCAAGCAGGTCACCGAGGACCTGTTCGCTGACGGCTACGTCAAGGCGGTGTTCGCCACCGAGACGCTGGCGCTGGGCGTCAACATGCCGGCGCGCTCCGTGGTGTTGGAGAAGCTCACCAAGTGGAACGGGGAGACGCACGCGGACGTCACGGCGGGGGAGTACACCCAGCTCACCGGACGCGCAGGCCGACGGGGCATCGACGTCGAGGGTCACGCCGTGGTGCTGTGGCAGCCGGGGATGGATCCCGCCGCGCTAGCCGGTCTCGCATCGACACGCACCTATCCGCTGCGCTCGAGCTTCCGCCCGTCCTACAACATGGCGGTCAACCTTGTCGGCTGGGTGGGACGTGACAAGGCGCGCGGTCTGCTCGAGCAGTCCTTCGCGCAGTTCCAGAGCGACGCGGCGGTGGTCGGGCTCGCCCGGCAGGTGCGCCGCAACGAAGATGCCCTCGCAGGCTACGCCGAGCAGATGCGCTGCCACCTAGGCGATTTCGACGAGTACGCCGGCCTTCGCCGAGCCCTCTCCGATCGTGAGGCCAAGCTCGCGCGCGAAGGGGCCGCCTCACGCAAGGCCGAGGCCTCGGACTCCCTGGAGCGGCTGCGGCCCGGCGACGTCATCAAGGTGCCGGCGGGACGTCGCGCCGGCCTCGCCGTGGTGATCGACCCCGGCCTCGGCAACGACGCGGACGGGCCGCGCCCGCTCGTGCTCACCGTCGACCGGCAGGTCAAGCGGCTGTCGATCGTCGACTTCCCTGCCCCGGTCGAGCCGATCGACCGGGTGCGGATCCCGAAGTCGTTCAACGCCCGGTCGCCACAGTCCCGCCGCGACCTGGCGTCCAGCCTGCGATCCAAGGTGCCCGACACCGGCGCACCAGGTCGCCCGCAGAAGCGGGCCGGCCGGGGAGACGACGCCGAGATCACCCGGTTGCGTGCGGCCATCCGCTCCCACGCCTGCCACGGCTGCGCGGAGCGGGAAGACCATGCGCGGTGGGCGGAGCGCTGGCACCGGCTCCGGCGCGACACCGACGCGCTCGAGCAGCGGGTGCGCAACAGGACCGGCACCATCTCCCGCACCTTCGACCGGGTCTGCGCGCTGCTCGACCAGCTCGGCTACCTCGACGGCGACACCGTCACCGCGCCAGGGAAGCGCCTGGCCCGCGTCTATGGGGAGCTCGACCTGCTCACGGCGGAAGCGGTCACCGCCGGCCTGTTCACGGGCCTCACTGCGGCCGAGCTCGCCGCGTGTGTCTCGGCGCTCGTCTACGAAGGACGTGAGCGGGACGAGGCCTCGCCACGGCTGCCCGGCGGCGGCGCGCGCCGCGTGCTGGCTGAGCTGACCCGGCTGTGGGGGGAGCTCGACCAGCTCGAGCAGGAGCACCGGCTCGACTTCCTGCGCCAGCCCGACGTGGGGTTCTCGTGGGTGACCTGGCGCTGGGCCTCGGGCCACCCGCTGGAAGCGGTGCTGACCGACTCCGGGATGTCGGCCGGGGACTTCGTGCGGTGGACGAAGCAGGTGATCGACGCACTCGACCAGCTGTCGAAGGTCGGCGACGAGGGCAGCGACCTGCGACGCACTGCGATCCGCGCCGTCGAGTCGCTGCGCCGCGGCGTCATCGCCTACAGCTCGATCTAGGGCACCAGCTCGGCGGCGAGCACACCGCGCTCGCGTCGTACCGCGTCGACGTACTCGCGCACCTGAGCGCCGATCCATGCGGGGGCGCGGCCGAGCTCTGCCGCAAGCACCGCTGCCACCGCCGACGCGGCGGGGATCGCCGCGTCCCGCGCGCGCACCGACAGCCGGGTGCGCCGCGCGAGCACGTCCTCCACGGTGGCGGCCCCCTCGTGGCGGGCGGCGTGCACGACCTGGGCCATCAGGTCGGGCGCGGCGGGGGAGATCCGCTCGCCGAGTGCGGGGTCGGAGGCCACCAGTCGCAGCACCGCGGCGGCCTGGCTGCCGTGGCTGCGCACCAGCGCGACGGCCGTGTCGTCACCCACTCCGAGCGCCGCCGCCATCGACGCGGTTTCGGCCCGCAGCGCGTCGTAGGAGACGCCGCCACCCAGCGGGATCTGCGCGGTCCGGCAGCGCGCCCGTCGGCCGTCGCGGCCGACGACGAGGTCGACCACGTCCTTCGCCATCCGGCGGTAGGTGGTGAGCTTGCCGCCCGTGATGGTGATGACACCGCCGGTGCCCTCCGACAACGAGTGGCGCCGCGAGAGGTCGCTCGGGGCCTCGCCTCGTTCGGCGCGCAGCAGCGGCCGCACCCCGGCCCAGGCGCCGACCACGTCGTCAGGCACCAAGGAGGCGTCGAAGACCGCGTTGCCGGCGGCTAGGACGTACTCGAGGTCCTTCTCGTCCAGCCCGAGGTCGTCGAGCGGTCCGTCGTAGAGCGTGTCCGTGGTGCCGAGGATCGTCTGCGGGCCCCACGGGATGGCGAACATCGCGCGCGCGTCACCCTGCTTCGACGGCAGCAGAACCGAGGCTCGCTCGAGTGGCAGCCGGTCCCGCGGGACGACGACGTGCACGCCCTTCGACGGCTGCAGGGTCGTGGCGCGTCCCGGCTCCACCAGACCGAGCAGGCGGTCCGCCCAGACGCCGGTCGCGTTGACGATGTGACGTGCCCGGAGCGTGTACGACGAACCGTCCAGGCGGTCGTGCACGTCGCACCGGTCGACCCGGTCGACGTCCCAGCCGACCCCGGTGACCTGGCTGTAGGTGAGCACGAGCGCGCCGAACCGACGCGCTTCCTGAAGGACGGACAGCACCAGGCGCACGTCGTCCGTGGCGCAGTCGCCGTACACGTAGGCGTAGTCCAAACCGCTGCGC
>JAVEEJ010000006.1 GCA_030840515.1 Frankiaceae bacterium
GCACCCCCCGCCTCGGCTACCCGGGCGCCCGCCGTACTCGCATCCCCCCACCCTCGGTGATGATGAAGTTCTTCACACCGTTGTCAGGCGCCCCACGCTCAGCGAGCGCCCAGCGGCTGTGAAGAACGTCATGATCACGAGCGGGCTGAAGGGCCGGGGCTCAGACGCGCAGCGCCTTGGAGAAGGCGAGCGTGGCGAAGGCCGCGATGCCGGAGATCAGCACACCCACCACCACCAGCAGCGGCATGATCGACCCGATCGCGCCCCAACCGATGAACTTGGTCGAGTTGATGTTCTGCGCGAGGACGTGGTCGATCAGACCCCACTTGAACATCGCGAGCATCCCGCAGGCGAGGACACCGCCGGCGAGCCCGGCTACCGCCCCCTCCAGCAGGAACGGCATCTGGATGTAGAGGTTGCTCGCACCGACCAGGCGCATGATCTGGGTCTCGCGGCGCCGCCCGTGCGCGGAGACCTGGATGATGATCGAGACCAGCAGGATGCACGCCACCACGAGCAAGCCCGACACCACCAACGCTGCGCCCTGGAAGCCGTTCAGGATCTTGAACAGGTTGTTGAGCAGCTTGCGCTGGTCGATGACGGAGTTGACCCCCGGCTTGCCCTCGAGCGCGCTCTGGATGATGGCGAACTTCTTCGGGTCCTTGAGCTTGACGCGGTAGGACTCGGGCAGCTGGTCAGGCGTGGTGTTGTTCACCAGGTCGGGAGAGTCCTTGAACTGCTCCTTGAAGTGCTGATACGCCTCGGCCTGGGACTCGTAGAAGACCGTCTTGACCTGTGGCAGCGCGTGGATCTCGTCGAGGATGGCCTGGCGCTGATCCTCTGTCACACCGCGGCCGTTGCACGGCTCGGCGGCGTCCCCCTCCGCGCACAAGAAGACGGAGACCTCGACCTTGTCGTACCAGTAGTCCTTGGAGGCGTTGACCTGAGAACGAGCGAACAAAGCCCCAGCGAGCAGAGTCAACGAGATCCCGACCACCAGCACGACAGCGACGGTCATCATGAGGTTGCGGCGCAGGCCGATGCCCATCTCTGACAGGACGAACTGGGCGCGCACTCTGGTCTGTCCTCAGGTCGGGGGTGGGTGAATGGTCGCTAGCGGCTGTAGCCGTAGACGCCGCGAGCCTGGTCGCGGACCACGTGGCCGTTCTCGAGCTCGACCACGCGGCGCCGCATCGAGTCGACGATCGCCGCGTCGTGAGTGGCCATGACGACGGTGGTGCCGGTGCGGTTGATCCGGTCGAGCAGCTTCATGATGCCGACGCTCGTCCCGGGGTCGAGGTTTCCCGTCGGCTCGTCGGCGATGAGGATCATCGGGCGGTTGACGAAAGCGCGCGCGATAGCCACCCGCTGCTGCTCGCCACCGGAGAGCTCATCCGGCCGACGGTTCTCCTTGCCCTTGAGCCCGACCAGGTCGAGCACCTCGGGGACGACCTTCTCGGCCGTGTGCCGTGGCTTGCCGATCACCGCGAGGGCGAAGGCGACGTTCTCCTGCACGGTCTTGTTCGGCAGCAGCCGAAAGTCCTGGAAGACGGTGCCGATCGTGCGCCGCAGCTTGGGCACCTTCCACGCCGACAGCTTGTCGAGGTCCTTGCCCGCGACGTGGATCGTGCCGCCGGTCGGACGCTCCTCGCGCAGCACCAGGCGCAGGAAGGTGGACTTCCCCGACCCTGACTGGCCCACGAGAAAGACGAACTCACCCTTCTCGATGTCGACGCTGACGCCGTCGAGAGCGGGGCGGGTCTGAGTGGGATACGTCTTGGTGACGCGATCGAGCCGGATCACAACGAGCCACTCTAGTAGGGGCCGACGACCGTGAGGACGACCCCGCCTCCGGGGGAGGTGGCGGGGCCGTCGTCACGCGGTCGGTGCAGCCGACCGTCAGGTCGTCAGGCGAAGTCCGGCCGACGACGGCGGACTGACGTGAGCAGCACGCCGAGTCCGAGCATTGCTAGGCCGACCAGCGCGGCTGGCCCGAGGGGCAGGGTGGATCCGGTGAACGGCAGCGGCGTCTCCGGGGGCTTCCGGACGTGCTTGACGCCCAGCACCGTGGTCACCGGCGTGTCCACCCGGTTCGACGGCGTGCTCGGTGTCTCCGTGGACTCCACGAGTCCCACGTTGTGGATGACCGTCGCGGGGATCGACCCGTCGGCGGCCGCCGGAGGCGTGTCGATGGTCACCTTGAAGCTGACGTGACGCGAAGCGCCGCTGGCCATGTCGCCCAGCGCCCACGTGACCGTGTTGCTGGTCGCGTCGTAGCTAGCAGTGCACGTGCCCAGGTCGCAGCCGGCCGAGCCGGCAACGTAGGTCGTGTCCGCTGGCACGACGTCCGTCACGACGACGGCATGCTGGTCGAGATCGCCCAGCGCTGTCGCCGTGAGGCCGTAGGTCAACGTGTCGCCGTACTTCGCACTGCCCGTGGGGGAGACCGTCTTCACCAGGCCGAGGTCGCCCGTGGCCACCACGTGGTCCGTCGTCGCGGTGAGGGTTCCAAGACCCACCGTGTTGTGCAGCGTCTCGCCCTGATCGGCGGTGTCGTCCACTGTGACGGAGTAGGTGAGCGAACGGACGTCGTCAGCCAGGATCTGGATGACCCAGGTGATAGTTCCCGCGGTGGCGTCGTACACGCCGCCGTCACTGATGCTTCCCTCGACAGGCGTGACGTCGGCCGGCAGCGTGTCGACCACAGTCACTGACGTCGCGTCGGCATCGCCGATGTTCGGGATCTCGATCGTGTAGTCGATCTGCTGACCAGGCTGGACGACGCTCCCGGACTCCGGGTCCGCCGTCTTGTCGAGGCCGAGATCCGGCTGGGTGACGGCCAGTGACTCGCCTTCAGCGCCGCACGTGCCGGCCGAGGGCAGGTTGTTGGCATCTCCGCTGTACGCGGCGGTCCACCAGTAGCTGCCCTTCTCGGTCGGGGTGAAGTCCCCAGACGTTGCGGCCCCTGCGACGAGTGCCACCGTCGAGGTGAACACCAACGCGTCGGTGGCGCAGGCGCCCTCGCCCGCTTCGCTCGGTCCGTAGAGGTTGAACGTCACCGTGCCTGAGTTGTCACTCGTGCCACCTGAGACGGTCGCGGTGTCGTGAACGAGTGGCCCGGTGCCGCCGACCTGCGCGGCGGGAAGCACCGCGGAGGACGGCATGGCCGCCGTCAGCGTCGTCGTGCTCGCGGGCGTGACGGTCGAGACCTCGTGCGAGACCTGGTTCAGCGCGCCGCACGCCTCGGCGGACGGCAGGTTGTTGGCGTCGCCCGCGTAGCTGGCGAGCCAGTAGTAGGTGCCCGCCTTCGTGGGCGTGTACGACGGACTGGTCGTGTAGGGACCCATCCCCGATGCCGGGATGGTCCAGCTGGCCAGGACTGCCGTGTCACATGCGCTGTCCGCGTAGACGCCGACCGTGATGTCACCGGTGGCAGTTGCCGTGCCACCGCTGAGCGTCACCGTGTCGGTGATGGTCCCCGTCGGCAGCTGTGCGTCGGTCGCCGTGGTGCGCAGCGACGTCGGGGCGCGAGCGACCACCGATCGCTCATGTGAGCTCTCGGTCAGCGCGCCGCAGGCCTCGCTGGAGGGCGCGTTGTTGACGTCGCCGCCATAGCTGGCCTTCCAGTAGTAGGTGCCAGCAGAAGCAGGCGCGTACGCCGGAGCCGTGGTGTAGTCACCGTTCCCGCTGACCGTCATGGTCCAGGTGCCGAGCGCCGTGGTCCCGCACGCGCTGTCCGCGTAGACCTTGACCGTGATCGTCCCGGTTGCGTCGGCGGTCGCGCCGCTCAGTGTGACCTTGTCGGTGATCGACGCGTTGGGCAGTGTCGAGTCAGTCGCGTGCGTGGTGAGCGACGTCGGCTGCTTGCCGGCAGTCGAGGTCTCGCCGGCGTCGCCGCAGGCACCGCTCACGCCGACGTCGTTGGTGTCACCGGAGTAGACGGCGACCCAGTAGTAGGTGCCGGCGCCCGTCACGACATGGGTGCCCGACGAGTAATGGCCGGGGCCACTGACCTGAGCCGTTGTGGTCCAGGCGAGGTTGGCGAGCTTGCACACGTTGGCTGCGTCACCGACGGGGTCGACTGACGAGGTGAACGGACCGTAGAGGTTGAAGGTGACCGTGCCGCCAGCGTCGCTGCGCACGCCGCCCAGGGTTGCCGAGTCGGACACGGTGCCACCCACGGTCTGGGCGCTTGTCGCCGTGGTGCTGATCGTGCTGGTGTCGTCACGGAACTGAGTGACCGCCATCGTGGTGCCGGCGTTGTCCTTGGTGATGTGGATGGTGGCGCTTGTCGCGTCGACCGGGAGGTTGTAACCGGCCGGGGCAGACGTCTCGACCCAGTAGTAGTAGTGGTCCCAGAGCAGTCCGCTGATCGAGCAGGCGCCGGAGCCTGCGGTCGGGGTACCGCTCGTGCAGCTACCCATTGCCACGTCGGCGCTCTCCGGCGCCTCCTTGACGCGGTAGAGGGTGAACCCGGCTCCGTCGAGCGGAGCGCCGCCGAGCGCCGCGAGCTTCTGGACCTTGAGTGTCGTGCTGATCCGCGGGTCGGTGAAGACCACGCCGAGCACGGCGTCCGGGCTCGCTTGGGTCAGGCTGAAGCCAACGGTGGCGGCCTGAGCCGTGTAGCCCGCCGGCGCTGCTGTCTCGGTGATCGTGTAGGTGCCGAGCGGGATGTCAGCGACCTTGATCGTGCCTGCGACGTTGCTGGCGTCATTCGCGCCGTTGTCCGTCACGGTGGTGGAGGAACCGCCGCCACTCTTCACGACGGTGAACGTGGCACCGCTCAGCGCAAGGCCGGTGACCGCGTCCGTCTTGCTGAAGGTCACGGAGCCGAGCGGGTCGAGGAAGGTCAGGGCGCCGGCGCCAGTCCCGTCACTGGGAGTGGTGACCTGCTGCGGGGTTGTGTCCTTGACGTAACCGGCAGGCGCGGTCTTCTCCGTGATCGTGTAGGCCACGCCCGGGCGAGCCGGGTCGATGAGGATCGTGCCCGCCGCGGGGTCAGAGTCTCCAGCTGCGTTGTCGGTGACGTCCAGCGAGCCCCCGACCGCGCCGGGAGTCGGGTCCGGCGAGATGGTGAAGGTCGCGCCGCCCAGGGCCGCACCCGCAGTGCCGTTGGCGTTCTTGAACTTCTTGACGATGGTCAGGGCGGAGCAGTTGGAGCCGGCGTGGGCGGCGAGTCCGGTGATGTACTCCTTGAGGTTGGTCGCCGTCTCGCCAGTCGTGGTGCGCATGTTGAAGGTGCCGAAGGCGCCGGGGCAGGACGGCGCAAGACCGATGAGCCCGGTCAGGTCGAGCGAGATCTCGAGGAAGGTGTCCGCCGCTGCAGTGCCACCGCCGAGGATGGGCACAGCCGCGGAGTTGACGGCGAAGTCGAAGCCGCTGCCCGCGCCTGGCGCGGGGCTCCAGGTTCCGACGTTCTCGTTGCCGGTCCAGATAGAGATCCCCTGAAGGGCAAGCGATGCTCCGCCGGTCTCATGGATCTTGAAGCGCAGGTCCCCGGTGGAGCGCTTCGGGACGTTGAGCCCGCTCGGGTTGTAGTTCCCCAGCTTGTTGAGCTCCACGTAGTAGGTGTCGGTCCCGGTGCCGCTGTTGCGGATCCATCCGAAGTCGACGTAGGAGTGCCCGGCGGAAGTGTGGGTGTAGAGGAAGGTCTTGCCGATGTCGCCCTTGGGCGGGGGCGCACCAGAGGAGGTCCATGCCTTGGGCAGGTCTGTCTCCTTGGAGCTGGCGCTGAAGTAGGTCACCTCAGGTGCGTTGTCGTCCGAGGTCGGTCCGGTGAGGACATCCGCCCAGTCCGTCGCACTGTTGTGGACGAAGTTGCCGTCGATCTCGAAGCCGCCGGGGGTCGCGGCTGACGCGACGCCGATGGACAGCGTGGGCAGCGTGAACGCCATGAGGACCCCGGCCACCACGACGGCGACAGAGCGGGGAAGGCGGGTCTTGGCGAGTGCTTGCAGCATGTCTGACCTCGAGGTCGTCGTGGACGATGCCGAGGTCGGTCTCACCATTGGCTCCCCGCGACCGCCCGAGTAGATCGGGTGGTGACCGAGTACCGGTCGCGGATCACAGCCCCCCTGGCGTCACCGGTCTCCCGGCGACTGAGCGTGACGGTGCTACCAACCTGGACCGAGCGCAAGCAACCGGAGATCGGTGACCAGACGCTTTACCCGACTGCTCCGTTGGTGTCCTAAAAGTCCGGTGGACATGGCCGTTTCGCCGGTAGCCGAAATGACTAGGCGGTCGGCCGATCGGCGGAGGGAAGCCGTCGGCACAGCGGATGTCCGGCTACGCGTTGTGACAGACCGACGGAGCGGTGATCGCTCTCGCGGTATGCGGTCAGCCGGACTGGCTGCGCCGCCATCGGATCTCGGCCTCGACGAACTGGTCGATGTCGCCGTCGAGCACAGCGGTGGTGTTTCCGCTCTCCACTCCTGTGCGAGCGTCCTTGACGAGCTGGTAGGGGTGCAGCACGTAGTCGCGCACCTTGTTCTCACCGGCGCCGAAGCTGGCTGACTGGTGGGTGCCCCGCAGAGCCGCCATCTCCTCAGCCTCCTGGCGGCGTCGCACCTCGAGCAGCTTGGCTTGCAGAACCTCCATGGCACGGGCCCGGTTCTGGATCTGGCTGCGCTCGTTCTGGCAGGTCACCACGATCCCGGTCGGCAGGTGCGTGAGGCGCACCGCGGAGTCGGTGGTGTTCACGCCCTGCCCGCCGGGGCCGCTGGAGCGGTATACGTCAACCCTGACCTCGTCGTCGGGGATGTCGATGTGATCGGTGTGCTCCACGACCGGTGTCACGTCGACATCGGCGAACGAGGTCTGGCGCCGGGACTGGTTGTCGAAAGGAGAGATCCGCACGAGTCGATGCCGTCCGTGCTCCCCCGCCAAGGTCCCGTAGGCGTAGGGCGTCTTCACCACGAACGTCGCGGACTTGATCCCCGCCTCCTCGGCGTACGACGTGTCGTAGACCTCGGTCGGGTAGTTGTGCCGCTCGGCCCACCGCAGGAACATCCGCATCAGCATCTCGGCCCAGTCGGCGGCATCCGTGCCACCGGTACCCGAGTTGATCGTCACGACCGCCTCTCGGACGTCGTACTGCCCCGACAGGAGCGTCCTGACCTCCAGCTCCCCGATCGCCTTCGTCACCGAGGCAAGCTCGACGTCAGCCTCTTCCAGCGCGGCCTGATCGCCCTCCGCCTCGGCCAGCTCGTAGAGCAGAGGAAGGTCCTCGAGCCTGCGGCGCAGTTCGGTGACCCGGTTGATCTCCGCCTTGACGTAGGACAGCCGGCTGGTGACCTTCTGCGCCTGCTCCTGGTCGCTCCAGAGGTCCGGGTCGCTCGCCCGAGCCTCCAGCTCCCCGAGCTCCTTGCCGAGCACGTCGAGGTCGACCACCCGCTCCACGCTGGTGAGCGTCGCGTCGAGCGCCCTGAGCTGCTCGTCCCTGTCCTCGGCCACGAGCGGTCAGGGTAGTCGGAGCCGGCTGCCGGGCCATGGGCAGCAGGGATCAGGGGGCGGGCGTGGAATGGGTCGATATCCACCTCGGAGCCGTGCTGGCTCCCCGCCCCCCAAGGTGCCCCACGTGCTCTCTACCGCCCGGATGCGTCGCGCCCTGCTCGCCGTACTCGCCCTTTCTGCGCTCTCGCTCGTGCCCGCCGCCACAGCCGGACCGCTGACGGTCCCGTCCTGGTCGGGGCTGCGCGCCGGTGTCGCCGTCACTGACGCGACCTGGCACGTGGGCGCGGGTGCTGGGCAGTACGCCAGTACGCCCGACCCGAGCGACCCCAAGCGCTCGGAGTGGGACCCCAACGTGGAGAGCGTCAAGCAGATCCCCAGCTATGGGGTGGCCTCCCGGCTGACGATCCGCGCCATCGTGCTGAAGAGCCCGGGCCGGCCGCCGGTAGCCCTGGTGAAGGACGACAACTACCTGGCGCAGGACATGCTCATCCGCCGTGCGGCGCAGCTGCTGGCGGAGCGCGGCTCGGCCGTGACCTACGACAACCTGCTGGTGTCAGCGACGCACGACCACAACTCGCCCTACTACTCGACGCCGGCCGCAGGGGTGTGGCTGTTCCAGGACGTCGCCGAC